>SEBM01000839.1 GCA_004296145.1 Flavobacterium sp. | reverse complement strand
ATATTACTAATTGCTATAACAAAGTATAAAAATATATATAAAAAATAACAAATTCACATAAAAATTAACTTTTTATCAATCCGTTAACAAATTTAATATTTTTATTTAAATAAAAATCTGCTTTTTGATTCAATTTCGGAAAATCAGAATAATCATCAGAGTAACTTGCGCCTTCTCCATCATACTCAAAATGTCCGAAATAATTTTCCAATTCACCTACTTCAGCTATGTAGGCATTGAAATGAATCTTATTTTCAATCAATTCTTCTCTGTATTGTGCGACAAAATTCGTAATAATTTCGATACCATCATAATTTATTTTGATATTTTTATACATAAAATCATAAAAAACGACTTTATTTTGTGAAATATTCAAATAATCATAAAATCTATTGTCAACTAAATCGTTTTCGGAAAGTATTTTAAAACTCGAAATAAGTGAGAAAAATATGAACTTTCTTGTAATTTCGCGATTATAGTCGCCTGGATAATGTCCTGCTTCAAACAAAATAGTTGGCACTCCCAAAAACTGAAAAGTATCTCCGATACAATTAATATTAAAGGAATCATCAAAACGCCCTACTTGTCCGGGAATATATTGCTGTAATACATCATTTAAGCCGGCAATTACATTAATCGCTTTTAATCTGTTTTCATTCACTTCTCTCTCTTCATTATAAGAAGGCGCCAAAAAGGACACAGTTGCTGGTTTTCCGGTATCCCCGGCACCAAAAATAGTGCGTTGATCATGTAAATTAAAGCAGTAATGAGGTTTAAAATCCTCAAAAACATTTCGTAAAACATTACTTTCTGGCTGTGTCAGATTTTGAGAATCACGGTTTAGGTCTATCTTATTGGCATTTTCTCTTGTATAAAGTGCAGCGCCGTCAGGATTTAATATCGGAATACTATAAAAAGTAAATGTATCAAGTAGTTTATCTGCAAAATCAGATCCGCTGTTTAATACATTAATAAAGTCAAAAAGAGCTTTTGTGGTTGTACTTTCATTTCCATGCATCTGAGACCATAAATAAATGCGTGTTTTACCTGTACCAATTTGATAACTATATATAGGTTTGTCTAAAACAGATTTACCAATTAATTTTATCTGGTTGTTTGTATTTAGTTTATCTAATAAAGGCTGGATATGATCTAAAGTAAGATAACGTCCCTCTATTGTCTGCTCTTTGTATTGCTCAAATAATTCTTCTAAATTCATTGTAATTTGATTAGTTTACAAAAGTAAACATCTTTATTTTTACAATTGTAAACAGTTTAAAAATGAAATAATTTATAAATGTAAACAGTAATTTTGCTTCATAATTAGAATTTTAACCTCAATTAGTTAACAATTGTTATTCGTGTTAATTAATATATTTAATTAAT
>SEBM01000230.1 GCA_004296145.1 Flavobacterium sp. | reverse complement strand
ATCTATAACATTTTTTTAATACTTTTAAAATCACCAAAACAAAACCTTAAAACCAAACAATCCTTTGAAAAATTATCAAAATAAATCAAATTTCCTTATTTTATTTGGATTATTACTAAGCATTTCTAACATCTACAGCCAATCCGTCAATAATGAAATTTCAACATATAACTGGTTTGATAAAACTGTTGGAAAAGAGAATCTTGACATCATAAATGGCACGCCACACAACAATCCATACAGAACAGTTGGAGGCACTCATATTTATTTTATTGATCAATATGAATTGGGCAGCCTGACTTATGAAGGGCAAGTTTATTATAACGTAAAACTGAAATACGATATCTACAGAGATATTTTGGTTTTAAATCCTTTTGAATCAGAAAACATAGGAATAAATCTTATTCAAAATAAAGTGGAGTCATTTTCTATTAAAGACAAAAACTTTATTAAAATTGATAAAAAAATAAATGCAGTTCCGCAGTTTACAACTGGTTATTATGAGGAGAATAAAATTGCTCCCGATTTTATATTTTATATCAAATACCATAAAGATCAACAAAAAGTAATTGGCGAAGGAATTGTCTCTTACACTTTTAAAGAAGACACTTTTTATTTTCTAAACTTTAAAAATAGTGTGAATCAGATAAGCAGTAAAAATGATGTAATTAAAATATTTCCTGAACAAAAAAAACAAATCAATGAATTTTATTTCATGAATAGAGAACTCAAAAAAGCAGATTTAAATCAGTTTATGAAAAACCTGATGAAATACATTAATAATTCTCTTTCAATACAAACGAAATAAGACAATGAAAAAAATTCTACTCGCCTTAGTTATCTTATTCTCATTTCAATTATCTATTGCTCAAAATTCAGATGAGAAATTATCCATTACTTTCACAGATCAGACTTTAGAAAATGCGATCAAGTCAATAGAAGTGTCGACTTCTTATAAATTTTATTTTGATCCTATTTGGGTTAATTCTAACAAAACATTAATTACAGGTTCCTACACTGACATCAAAATTGATGATTTACTTAGTAAAATTTTAAGCAATACAGATTTGAATTTTATTGTACTGAATAAGAAAATTATATTAACACTTAACAGTACTATTCATAATGATTTGCCTGCGAACTATTTTTCTGATGCTCCTGTAGAAATCGATTATAAGAACGGAACAAATCCTGATAACCCGGTTTTTTATCAGCAATACGATTCTTTGAACAGCTATAGTGTAACAAAAAAAGCATCTATCGTTTTTATAGGAAAAGAGAACAAAGATATTACCAGAAAAACTTTTACTGTTTCGGGTTCTGTAAAAAATGAAGAAACAGGAAAACCTGAAGTCAATATTTATATTAAAGTAAAAAATAAAAACATCAGCACTTCAAGTGATCCTGATGGTAATTATACGTTACAACTTCCGAGAGGAATTAATGTTATCGAAATAAAATCTTTGAGCCATAAGGATGTAACAAAAACGCTAATGGTTTATGACGATGGTACTTTTGATGTTAATGTCAATGAGAAATCAAATCAGTTAGATGAAGTTGTAATTAGTAAGAAAGGGAAAAAACAAACTGAAACAGTTGTATCTGGTTTAGTTTCAATTGACATAGAAGGAATAAAAAACGTTCCTTTAATTTTGGGTGAAAGAGATATCTTAAAAGTCGCCACAACATTTCCGGGAATTAAAACTACCGGAGAAGGTTCGGCAGGTTTTAACGTAAGAGGAGGAAAAGATGATCAGAACCTTATATTATTAGACAATGCTGTTTTATACAATCCGCAACACTTTTTAGGCTTTTTCTCAGCTATTAATCCTTATACGGCAAAAAAAGCAGATATTTATAAAGGTAGTATACCTGCAGATTTTGGAGGCCGTTTATCTTCTGTTTTTGACATTACAACTAAAAACGGAAATCCGGAAAAATTTTCTGGTGAAGGTGCAATTGGTCCAATAACCTCAAATCTTACGGTTAGTACACCGATTCAAAAAAACAAATCAAGCATTATTGTTGGAGGCCGCGCCACTTATTCTGATTGGATTTTAAAATCTTTGGATGACGAAAACCTTAAAAATAGTCAGGCCGGTTTTTATGATGGAATTGTAAAATACAACAATGCAATAAACGTTAATAACAATCTGGAAGCGACGTTATATTACAGTCATGACCGTTTTAGTCTCAGTTCTGATTCTGTTTACAAATACAGCAACAGACTTGCGTCTTTAAAGTGGGATCATACTTTTAATAAAAAAAGCAAAGCTGCTTTTATATTTACTAATAGTGAATATAAATTCAATATCGATTACAATTCAAATGATGTTAATTCTTTTGATTTTGGATATAAGGTAAATGAATCGCAATTACAGTTGAAATTTAATTATCAACTTAACCCAAAGCATACTTTTTCTTATGGCGTTGCGAGTAAATTATACAATATTTCACCAGGATATCAACATCAGAAAAATCCGGAATCAAAACTAATTTCGACTGATGTTGAAAAAGAAAAAGCATTGGAATCTGCTATTTATTTGGCAGACAGTTTCAAATTTAGCGATAAATTATTACTTGATTTAGGGTTACGTTATTCTTTTTATGCCTCTTTGGGCCCTGCCGATGTAAGAACTTATCAGAATGGTATGCCACTGAGCAACGAAACTGTAACAGGAACAGAAACCTATAAAAATAATGAAGTTGTAAAAACATATGGAGGTATTGAACCTCGTTTGGCAGCACGTTATTTTATAACAGAAGATTTCTCTATAAAAGCGGGATATGATTTTACAAGACAATATGTCCATTTACTATCAAGTAACGTAACACAATCTCCGACTGATACATGGAAATTATCTGATTCGAATGTAGCGCCACAAAGTGCACAGCAGGTTTCTTTAGGTCTTTTTAAAAACTTAAAAGACGGAGAATATGAAGTTAGTCTTGAAGGATATTATAAAAAATCTAAAAACATTCTTGATTATAAAGTTGGGGCACAACTATTATTAAATCAAAATGTTGAAACTGAATTATTGCAAGGCGAAGGAAAAGCTTACGGTGTAGAATTATTGCTAAAGAAAACAGAAGGAAGACTAAATGGATGGATTGGCTACACTTATTCCCGTTCTCAAATTAAACTTGATAGCCAGTTTAGCTCTGAAATTGTAAATAACGGAAAATATTTTCCTGCAAATTTTGACAAGCCACATGACCTAAGTGCTATTTTAAATTATAAATTTACAAGACGTTACAGCTTATCTACCAACTTTTTGTATCAAACAGGAAGGCCTATCACCTATCCTATTGGAACTTTTCATTATGGAAATGCAGAATATACTTTATATAGTGACCGAAATGCTTACAGAATTCCGGATTACATTCGTTTAGACATCGGAATCAATATTGAAGGGAATCATAAAATAAAAAAATTAGCTCATAGTTTCTGGAATATATCAGTCTATAATGTTTTAGGAAGAAATAATCCATATTCTATTTATTTTGTTACTGATCAAAGCGGGAAAGTGAAAGGGTATAAAACTTCTATTTTTTCTATACCTGTACCAAGTATTACGTATAATTTTAAATTTTAACTTAAAATTTAAATGAAAAACTGCAAAGTAAATAATATCTTTTTTTTGGTCATGCTGACTTTCATATTTAATGGATGTACAGAAACATATCCATTGCTAACCAATACTTATGAAGAAGCGCTGGTTGTAGAAGCAACCATCACCAATGAACTTAAAAATCAGGAAATAAAAATTACAAAAACATCAAGGTTGGAAGATGAAAACTCAAAACCT
Organism: Flavobacterium sp.; assembly: GCA_004296145.1. Lineage (GTDB taxonomy): Bacteria > Bacteroidota > Bacteroidia > Flavobacteriales > Flavobacteriaceae > Flavobacterium. The sequence continues at coordinate 2,849 of SEBM01000230.1, read as the reverse complement.
GCTTTTTGGACAGATTAAATAACATAGATTTCTTTAAGCAATTAAGCAACCAATTTTAGTATAAATAAAAAACAGAAACTGTAAACTGTTTCTATATAAAATGATTAAAAATATGTCTTTCAATAAAGTAATATTTATTCTACTACTATCTTTCATCTTCAATGGATGTACAGAAACATACCCATTATTAACCAATACCTACGAGGAAGCTATTGTAGTTGAAGCTACTCTAACAAATGAATTAAAGAATCAGGAAATAAAAATCACTAAAACAGCCAAATTTGAAGACAGCGGAATTCAAAATGAAAAAGGGGCAATTGTAACTGTAAAAGACGATCAAGATAATGTATATGCCTTCGAAGAAATTGATGGTATTTACAAGTCTAAAGTCGCATTTCAAATTTTACCATCAAAAAAGTATGCGATGGAAATTATAACTGCTGATGGAAAAATATATCAATCAACACAACAAACATTAACTACTGATACACCTATAGAAAGTATCGTTCCTTCACTTGTTACTAACAAAGACAATCAAACAGGAATACAAATAAATGTAAATAGTTACGATCCCTTAAGAACATCAAATTATTACAGATATGAATATGAGGAAACCTATAAAATTATTGCACCCAGATGGACCTATTTAAAAATAATTGCAACCGGACCAGAATCGGTAGAACTTATTCCTCATTCAACAGAAACAAGAACTTGTTACAGCACAAAAAAATCAACAGACATTATATTGGTGAATACCAATGATCAGGCTGACGATCGTGTAAATCTTCCGATACGTTTTATAGATGAAAATAATTATATCATCGGACATCGTTATAGCATTTTGGTTAGGCAATTTGTGGAAAATTTTGAGGCCTATAATTTTCATAAAATCATGAGAGATATAGCTGGCTCTTCTGGTGTTTTGTCTCCAAAACAACCCGGAGTTCTTTCGGGCAACATAAAATGTATAAACAATAATGAGGCTAAAGTTATTGGTTACTTTGATGTTGCTACAGTTACTGAAAAAAGAATATTTTTTAATTATACTGATTTCTTTCCTACAACTCCTCCTCCTTATTTTAATACCTGTGAAGACATTCCTTTTCTATTTTGCTTTCGTGGTGAAGATTGTAATGGAGAAAATATGATTTATAACCTTCAAAATATGTCATATGTAAGAAATGTTGATATCGAGTATACTATGACGGCTCTCGAATGCGGAGACTGTACATCATTTTCATCTAACGTAATACCTTCATTTTGGACAAATTAAAACATCTTATCGTATTGTTTGTATTGATAAATACACAATTCATTAGCGCACAACAAACCCTCACAGTAGATGAGACCATCTTTGTTCATGCAAATGCAACAACATTTGTTTCGGGCGAAACCTTGTTATATAAAGTTAATTGTTTAAAATCGACAGATAAAACACCAAGCACCATTAGTAAAGTTGCGTATGTTGAACTTGTTGACAACAATAAAAAATCGGTTTTTAAAACTAAAATTGCTCTGGAAAATGCAACCGGACAAGGCGATTATTTTATTCCGACAACGCTGAAAACAGGAAATTACAAACTTATTGGTTATACAAACTGGATGTTGAATAAGCCTGTTTCTGAATTGTTTCAAATAGATATTAATATTGTCAATCCTTATAAAACGACAGAAAAAGGAACTCCTGAAAATGTTTTAACGGCTGTTGCTGCAAACCAAAACAGTATTGTAAATGAAAATATCAGTTTTAAAATCAATAAAAAATCATTTACAAATCGTGAACTGGTAGATTTAAAAATTGAATCTTCAAATCCGGTTTTCCAAAACGGAAGTTATTCCTTGTCGGTTAGAAAAGTAGATAATATTCCTTCTAAAAATCAAATTTCTGCTACAGATTTTGCTTCAAAAGCAAATTATCCGTTACTATTGGATTTACAAAATCTGAATAAAAAAATAGTTTTGCCGGAACTGAGAGGAGAAAGTATTTCAGGAAAAATTACAGCAAAAAATAATTCCGATAAAATTGAAAACGTATCAATCGCATTATCAATTCCGGGTAAATCTTTTGCGTTCAAAGTGGTAGAAACAGATGCAAACGGAGATTTTATCTTTAATGTAAATAAAACATATTACACACAAGATATTGTGGTACAAATCATTGATGAAAAAGCTGATAATTACAATCTAATTATAAACAATGATCCACTGATAGATTATGCAAATTTATCTTATGAGCCAAATTCAAGTTTATCTTTTACAACAAAAGAAAGTCTTTTAAGCCGATCCATTTCAAGTCAGGTTGAAAATGCTTATTATCATAAAAAAGCGGACAATATTACTAAGAGCCAAACGCTTGAAACTTTTTATTTTCCTCTTGCAAAAGAATATGTTTTAGATGATTTTACACGATTCAAAACACTAAAAGAAACTATAACTGAGGTTGCTACAGAAATATATCACAAACAAAAAGACGACAAAATTTATTTGCACGTTACTGATCCGAATGTTTTTCCTCAGTTACCAGACCCTGCTTTGGTTTTAGTTGATGGCTTATATCTGGAAAACCAAACCGAGTTTTTTAACTATAATATGAAAGGAGTATATAAAATCGATCTTATTGTGGGAAGATATTACGTTGGCTCAAAATCCTTTAACGGTTTAATTAGTTTTACAACATTTGACAAGGATTTTAAAAGTTCACAAAGCGGCACTTCAATTGCAAGACCAACAATTTTGAGACCGCAGCAAAAAAAATTATATAACAAAATTGATTATAGTAATCTCGCTGATAACGCAAGAATTCCGGATTTCAGAAATCAGTTATTTTGGAATCCTGATGTTAAATTGAA
>SEBM01000838.1 GCA_004296145.1 Flavobacterium sp. | reverse complement strand
AAATGTTTGTTCTCGAGGTAAGAATAAATTTTTTGCCTTTATCTTTTTTAATTCTATTTATGAATTTGACTATGTGAGAATCTTTTTTATTGTTAATTGCATCGTACATATTACTTCCCAAAAAATCGTCACAATAAAATAGAATTTTCTTCTGTTCATTTTCGCGAAATAAATTTTCTGCTTCGCTAATATCTTCTTCTATGTCGCAGAATTCATAACCTTTTGCTATATAATTAATCGCCAAATTATCCGCAAGCGTCGTTTTACCGATTCCTGGCTCACCTGTCAAAATTATTACATTATTTTCTTCTAAAATTGCTAATCCTTTGTTATGATTTTTGGTTAATACATATCTGTAGGACTTTTCCTCAATTTCTCGTATTGTAGCTTTACTTCTACCTTTTATGGCATTGTTATAAAGAATATCTAATACGCTCGCACTGGTAATCCATAGTTTATAATTCCTTTCAACAATATCTTGATTTTCCTTTTTAGATAGAAAAGTATTTAAATCTTCTAGCCCCCAAATATCACCCTCTGTATGAATATATGGTTCGAAAAATTCTTTTATTTCTTGTTTATTTAATCTAGAAAGCTTTTTCGACGTAACAAAAATATACCTAGAAGGATTTAGCTTTTTTACTTTAGCTAACTCTTCAGTTTTTAATTTTGAAATCAATTGAGGATAAGGCGTTTCTAAATAATGCTTACATTGAATAATTCCTTCGTTTTTTTCACCAATCCAAAATCTACCATCAACACCACCGTCTCGTCCGGACTTAAAAATTTCTACTCTATTTTTTAATTCTTTCTCAATGATAGAAGCAGCTAAACTTTCAAATTCTCGACCATTTAACTTTGAAAAGTCATATTCCATAAATTGCTTTCGTTTTATTCAAATTTAAGGAATAATAATTTTTCAATTCTATAAAATAAATTTTATTAAACCAAAACCCGAAATACCTGTAAACCGCCTCTAATTGCTATGCATTTTGATTTTCTGAATTAAATAGCTAAGTGTTAATGGCTCCGTGTAATCAATTTCAATTAACTTTATTCCAAGCTCAGAGCAAAGGATTCTTTTTCTTTCATCGCGCATTTGCAACTTTTTAAAAGAATCTTCTCCACCCCAAGCATTGATGGGATAAAAATGTTGCTGACCTTGATATTCAAATGCAATTTTATATTCTGGTACGTAAACATCTAATTCTAATTTTTCCAGCCAAGTAGGACGAATATGCCTATCTATTATTGTTGAAGGATATAAGTTACAAACCAAATTATAAAGAATCGTTTCGCTTACCCAGCCTTCTCCTATTTTCCTAAAACCAAATTCTTTTCTAGTCGAATTTTCCGATAATTGCTTGATTTCTTTATAATATCTCTGT
>SEBM01000837.1 GCA_004296145.1 Flavobacterium sp. | reverse complement strand
ATGTTAAGGAATTAAACTATAATCAAAATAAAAATATGAAAAACATTTTCCAGCCTGAAGTAACCGAACAGGTAATCGCCAGAATTAATAAGTTAACGTCTGCTTCTCCTCAACTTTGGGGCAAAATGAACGTTTCTCAAATGCTGGCACATTGCAATGTAAGCTATGAATTGGTTTATGACAATAACCATCCGAAACCTAATGCTCTTATGAAATTCATAATGAAAGCGCTCATAAAGAACACAGTAGTAAGCGAGAAACCTTATAAAAAAAATAGCCAGACTGCGCCGTCATTTGTAATTACGGATGAAAAGGAATTTGAAAGAGAAAAAAATCGTTTGATAGAATATATTACCAAAACACAAGAATTAGGCGAAAATCATTTCGATGGGAAAGAATCTCATTCCTTTGGAAAACTCACAAAAACTGAGTGGAGTAATATGTTTTACAAACATTTAGATCATCATTTAAATCAATTTGGAGCTTAATGAGCATGATTAAAAAAGTTTTAAGTGTTGTTGTTGGGTATGCCATTTTTGTGGTATCATCACTCTTGCTTTTTAAAGTTTCGGGGCAAAAGCCTCATGCTGACGCTACCAATATCTTCATTATTTTCACGGCAATTTATGGTGCCCTATTTTCAATTATCGGTGGATATTTTACTCAGCGCATATCACAAGCAAAAAATCTGAATGTGAATTATATTCTTGCTTTAATTATTGCGGGTTTTGCAACTTTTTCACTCTCCAAATCTGAAGGCAACCATTGGACGCAAATTTTAGCGATAGTCATCTTTGCTCCAATTTCAATTTTAGGTGGAATGTTGGGTAAAAGTAGAATAAAACAGATTCCGAATATTTAACGTTTTAAACTTAGCAGTCAGCGAAGCATAAGCCAAAGCGAGATAATGCATTGCAAACTATGGAAGTGGCATAGCACGTCCTTTTTAAGAGATTAAGTAGATCCCAAAATTTTGGCATCAAACCATCCGGGGGATTAGATACAATCATACTCAGGTTAATAAATGAAAACAACAGTTTAAAATGTTTCGCAGATGAAAAATACCATTTATTACTTTATGATAGTTTTTATGTCTTTAAGTATTTCTTGCACAAGAATTAAACAGAAGATAAAGGATAAGTCGGGTGATGCAAAAGAGATTATCATCAATTTTATTAAGGAACCTGCAATAAAAAAAGCTGTTTTATTCGATAAGTACCCTGCTTTGAAAGCTAAAAAATATGACATTGTTTTAGATCATGGGCTGGAATGTGATTTTATTCCTTCTTTCTACAAATACTATTTCAGATATACTGGAAATACGGCTGAAATTTTAAATTTTATAGCAAATATTAAACCTAATTCTACAGAGGTTGAGTCTGATACGATA
>SEBM01000229.1 GCA_004296145.1 Flavobacterium sp. | reverse complement strand
TAAATAAACTTTAAATGTATATTGAAAAATTTATTCGAAAGATATTTGCCAGATAAGTTTTTTATATTTGTAACATAAAAGAAATAATAAATGTTATACTCAAAAATAGAAGGCGAAGGAAAACCTTTCGTTATCATGCACGGTTTTCTTGGAATGTCAGATAATTGGAAAACCCTGGCAGGACAATATGTAGAATCCGGTTTTCAGGTTCATATTTTAGATTTAAGAAATCACGGACGTAGTTTTCATTCGGATGAATGGAGTTATGAAGCGATGGTAAAAGATGTATACGAATATTGTCAGGCAAATCAATTAAATAAAATAGATCTTTTAGGGCATTCGATGGGAGGAAAAGTAGCCATGCTTTTTGCAACAACTCATCCCGAAATTGTGGATAAATTAATTGTGGCAGATATTGGTCCTAAGTTTTACAAACAACATCATCAGGATATTTTGGCAGGATTAAATGCAGTTGATTTTTCTGTAAAACCAAGCCGAAATGATGTAGAAGAAATCGTAGCGCAATATGTACCTGATTTTGGCACACGTCAGTTTCTTTTGAAAAATTTATATTGGAAAGAGCCCGGACAATTAGCCTTTAGATTTAATCTGGAAGTTTTTAATAATAACCTTGACGCTATCGGAAAACCTTTGGCAGAAGGATTGGTTTTTGAAAATCCAACATTATTTATCAGTGGAGGAAATTCGGGATATATAACAGATAAAGATATTGATCAGATCCGTCAGCATTTTCCGGATTTAAAGTTAGAAACCATTCCAAACGCAGGGCATTGGCTTCATGCCGAAAACCCTAAAATGTTTTTTGAACTGACAACGACGTTTTTAAAAGAGTAATAAATCTGATGAAATTTTATTACTTTTAAATTAAATTTTAAACAAAGAAAAATGAAAATAATACTTAGACTCCTTGTTACAGCAGCACTGGTTTTATTAATTGCAAATATCTTGTCAGGAGTATATGTGGCAAGTTTTGGTACCGCTGTAATTGTTGCATTAGTTTTGGGATTGCTGAATCTTTTTATCAAACCAATATTAGTTATCCTGACATTACCGGTAACCGTTATTACTTTAGGCTTGTTCTTATTAGTCATTAATGCCATAATTATTTGGCTATGTACAAATATTGTCGGAGGTTTTAAAGTAGATTCATTCTGGACAGCATTAATATTCAGTATTATATTATCAATACTGCAGTCAATCACTTATAAGATATTAAGAGACGATAAAAAATAAAATAGAAGGTGTTGTAAAACGCTTCAAATACAATAGCTTAAAAACTTGGTTGGGTTGCAAAAATTTTATAATTTTGCAACCCAATTTTATTACGTAAATTAAAGAAGACGATGGATATTAAAAGAATAGCAAAAGACGCTGTGAATGAAACAATTGTAATGACAGTTGTTCACATGGATTATAAAGGTCAGGTAGCAAAAAGAATAAACGAAAAAATGCCTTTGGCAACCGTTAAAGGTTTTAGAAAAGGACAAGTTCCTAAAGATCTTGTTGAAAAACAATACGGAAAAGCTATTAAGCAGGAAGAAGTTAAGAAAGTAGTTGATTTGGCTTTAGAGCGTTTTGTTCAATCTGAAAGATTAAATCTTTTAGGAACTCCTCTTGCTAAAGAAAACGAAAACTTTGATTGGGATGCAGAAGAATTAACTTTCGAATACGAAATTGGTTTAGTGCCAAACTTCGAAATTGATCTTGAAGCTAAAAACAATATCGTAAAATATATTGTTACAGCAGATGATAAATTAATCGACGGACAAGTTGAGCGTATCCAAAAACAATTTGGTAAACCAATTCCTCAGGATAAAGTTGTTGCTGACTCTGATTTAACTGGAACTTTCTCAAACGAAGCAGAAGGAATCAACAATACAACTACAATTTCTGTTTCTACATTCAATAAAAAAGCAGGTGACAAATTCATCGGTAAAAAAGTTGGAGATGTAGTTACAGTAAGCACAAAAGGTTTATTTGAAGATGATCACCAATTAATGGATTACCTAAAAGTGGGTCATGATAATGTTCACGGTTTAGATATCGAAGTAAACTTTACTATCGAAGCTATTAACGGAGCAGAATTGGCAGAATTGAATCAGGATTTATTTGATAAACTTTTTGGTGAAGGAAAAGTAGCTTCTCTTGAAGATTTAAAATCTAAAATCAAAGAAGATGCTGAAGCTCAATTTGCGCAACAAGCAGATCAAAAATTATTAATGGACGTTCAGGATTTCCTTATCGAAAATACAAAATTTGATTTACCGGCTGAATTCCTTAAAAAATGGTTGCAAACTGTTGGAGAGAAAAAACTTTCTGCAGAAGAAGCTGAAGTAGAATACGCAAGATCAGAAAAAGGTTTACGTTTTCAATTGATCGAAGGAAAGGCAATGGCTCAAAGTAATATCCAAATTACATTTGAAGATTTGAAAGAATTTACAACCGGAGCTATCAAACAACAAATGGCTCAATTTGGACAAACAAACCCAACTGACGAAGAAGTACAAGGAATCGTGGCTAGAGTTTTATCTAACCAGGAAGAAGTAAAAAGACTTTCTGAGCAGGTTGTAGCGGCTAAATTGTTAGATTTGTTTAAAGAAAAAGCAAACCCAACAACTAAAGAAGTAACTTACGAAGAATTTATTGCTGCTTCTTACGGAGAATAATTTCTAAAATAATTATATTTGAGCGTCAGGAGATTTTCTTCTGACGCTTTTTTTTGTTTCAGGTTTTTTTGTTTCAAGTTTTGCCCGTTATAACATTAACACAAAGCAAAAAAAACTTAGAACCTTTGTAACTTAGAACCTCAGAACCTCAAAAAAAGAAGACATATTGACATATTCATAAAAAGGTATAACCTTTGATGGAAACAATAATATTAGGTATAACATAAACTTAGAACACTAAAATATGAACTACGGTAAAGAATTCAAAAAATTTGCTACAAAGCACCAGGGAGTAAACGCAATGTACTACGATAAAATCGTAGCAGCAATGAACCCAACAAACATGACTCCATACATTATCGAAGAGCGTCAGTTGAACGTTTCTCAATTGGATGTTTTTTCAAGATTAATGATGGACAGAATTATCTTTTTAGGAACAGGTATAGACGATCAAATCGCAAATATCGTTCAGGCACAGTTATTATTTTTAGAAAGTGCTGATGCATCAAAAGATATTCAGATTTATCTAAATTCTCCTGGAGGAAGCGTTTATGCAGGATTAGGAATTTATGACACTATGCAATACATCAAACCAGACGTGGCTACAATCTGTACAGGAATGGCAGCTTCTATGGGAGCAGTTTTATTATGTGCAGGTGCAGCAGGAAAACGTTCTGCATTGCCACATTCAAGAGTAATGATTCACCAGCCATCTGGAGGAGCACAAGGTGTTGCTACAGATATGGAGATCAACTTACGTGAAATGTTGAAATTAAAAGATGAATTGTATCATATTATTTCTGAACATTCAGGACAAACATTTGATAAAGTACACAAAGACAGTGAGCGTGATTACTGGATGAAAGCTGACGAAGCAAAAGAGTACGGAATGATTGATGAAGTATTGAGAAGAGGTTAATTTTTAAGTTTTTGAGTTACTAAGGAACTAAGTTTCTAAGAATTTTAAGTAACTGAAAATTTAAAGAAAAATAAAAAAAGATAAGAAGCAAGACACTAAGTTTCTAAGTTTTTGAGTTTTAGACTATAAAAGCTTAGAAACTTAGTATCTTTGCAACTTAGAAATTTAAATAAGGAATGGCAAAAGTAGTATTAGAATGTTCGTTTTGTGGAAGAAAGAAGCCAGAAACTAATTTATTAATTGCCGGAATCAATGCACACATTTGTGATAAATGTATTGAACAGGCACACGGAATCGTATTAGAAGAATTAAAATCAAGCGGAAGCGCTAAACTGGTTGGGGATTTAATTTTAAAGAAACCAAAAGAAATCAGAGCTTTCTTAGATCAATATGTTATTGGACAGGACCAGACTAAAAAAGTAATGTCTGTTGCAGTTTACAATCACTACAAACGTTTGATGCAACAGCAGTTGGATGACGAAGTTGAGATTGAAAAAAGTAACATCATTATGGTGGGTCAAACCGGAACAGGAAAAACATTGGTAGCAAAAACTATTGCTAAAATGTTAGATGTTCCTTTGGCTATTGTTGATGCAACTGTTTTAACAGAAGCAGGTTATGTTGGTGAAGATGTTGAAAGTATTTTGACACGTTTGTTGCAGGCTGCTGACTATGATGTAACCAAAGCAGAAAGAGGAATCGTATTTATTGATGAAATTGATAAGATTGCACGTAAAAGTGACAATCCGTCAATAACGCGTGACGTTTCTGGTGAAGGTGTTCAGCAGGCATTATTGAAATTACTGGAAGGAACTGTTGTAAACGTACCACCAAAAGGAGGTCGTAAACATCCGGACCAAAAATTTGTTGAGGTAAATACACAAAACATCCTGTTTATTGCAGGAGGAGCTTTTGATGGAGTTGAACGTATTATTTCTAAACGTTTAAACCGTCAGGCAGTTGGATATTCAACTTCGAAAAACGTTGACAATATTGACAAAGACAATTTATTACAATATATTATTCCAAAAGACATCAAAGATTTCGGATTAATTCCTGAAATTATTGGACGTTTGCCAGTTTTGACACACATGGATCCTTTAGACAGAGAAACATTGCGTGCAATTTTGACTCAGCCTAAAAATGCTTTGGTAAAACAATATCAAAAATTGTTTTTAATGGATGAAGTTGAATTTACAATTTCAGACGAAGCATTGGATTTTATTGTTGATAAAGCTTTAGAATATAAATTAGGAGCTCGTGGATTGCGTTCGCTTTGTGAAGCTATTTTGACTGATGCAATGTATGAATTACCAAGTTCTGATGATAAAACATTAGTAATTGACAAAGAATATGCAGAGCATACTTTGAGTAAAAATTTATTGAAGAGAATGGAAATTGCTTCATAAAAAGAAAGTATATAATTAAAAAAGCCCCGTCAAAATTTTTGACGGGGCTTTTTTAATTATGGAAAGGCTATTATTTTACAATTTTTAAATAAGGTTGTATATCAGTAACCAATTGATCGTTAAGCCAAATTCTTTTTTTTGTAGTAGAATTTTTTGTTCTTTCAAATTCCGCTTTTATTACATCTGTATGAGTTTCGTCCCAAATAATATGAGTTTCAGAATATTTTTCTCCTGAGTCGTATAAGAAAAAGCGAGCAACAGAATGACCGTCTTGTTCATAAATAAGAAAGTTGCCAGGATAATCACTGCCATTAGGAATGTTAACCAACTTACCGTTTAACATGTAAAGTACTTTTATTTTGCTGTGATTATTATAACCGTTAACATTATCCGTGGCTAATAAATCATCACCGTTTGAATTGGCTACACTAATGTTTAAAGAAGTGTCAATGACATAACCAGTAATTATTTGATCTTTTTCATCTGAATCACAGCTAAAGAAGGTAAATGCAAATAGGCAAATTGTAATAATTCTGTTCATATAATAGAAGTTAAAAGTTTGGAATAAATATAAGAAAAAAGTTAATAAATAAAACATTTTTTATTGAACTCTGAATTTTTCCCTATATTCAATAGGTTTCATGCCGACCATTTTAAAAAATACTTTTCTAAAAGCCTTTGGATCGTTATAACCTGTTTTTTCTATAATTTCAGAAATCGAAAGTTGAGTTTGCTCAAGGTATTTTTTAGAACTTTCAACTCTTATATTTTGTAAATATTCAATAGGCGGAATTCCGGTCACTTGTTTAAAACGCCTTGTCATGTTTCTTGCACTTGTCGGAATATCTTTTGTGATTTCTTCCAGCTTTTCTATCGTATGATACTGACTTTCAATTTTCTGCTGCAGCATCGCGACCAAAGTATCATTGTGTAAGTGATTGGGTCTGAAAGTACTGAAATAACTTTGTTTGTATCGGTTTAAATCTATCGAGAAAATTTTGGCAATCTGAACCGCGATTTCATTTCCGCAATATTTCTGAACCAAAAGAATCAATAAATGAAAAGTGGAAGTAGAGCCGCCGCTTGTGTATAAACTGCCATCAGCTGTTAAGGTTTCTTCTGATTTTAATTTTACTAAAGGAAATGCTTTTGTAAAAGCGCTGCAAGCGTCTACGTGCGTTGTAGCGAGTTTTTCGTTTAATAAACCGGAAGCTGCAAACAAAAAAGCGCCTGTACAAAAACTAGCCAATTCAGCTCCGTTTTGATGTTGCTTTTGTAACCACGGAATAAATTTTTTATTCTTTGCGATCATTTCGCTCATATTGTCAGTCGTAAAAGCAGGAATCAAAATCAGATCCAGATTTTCATCAGAAGCTTGTATCGATCTGACTTTATATCCAAATAATTCCTCCTGATCTATTTGTTCTGAAGATTGAAAAATCATAATCTCAAAAGGTTTTTTAGCTCCTTTATATAATTTATTAGCAGTTTCAAAAACTTCTAAAATTGCTGCAATGCTTAATAACTTATAATCATGCGGCACAAGTAAACCTGTTTTCTTACTCATGGTTTTTGTGTTTTGGAAAAATTAACTTCCTACAAAAATAGAAGATTTTGTCTTAAATGACCCTAAAAATGACTTTTATTGTAATATTATCAATTG
>SEBM01000228.1 GCA_004296145.1 Flavobacterium sp. | reverse complement strand
TATAAAAGCTCTCGATATCAATTTAAGCAATTATGAATATCCGTTTCCGGTTCATTTTTTAGAAGTGAACAATCAGCGCCAGAATCTTAAAATGGCGTATATGGATATAAAACCCGATAACTACAATAACAAAAACGTTGTTTTATTACACGGTAAAAACTTTAATGGAGCGTATTGGGAAACTACGATAAAAGCACTTACCAAAGAAGGGTTTCGGGTAATTGTTCCAGATCAGATTGGTTTTGGGAAATCTTCAAAACCGGATAATTTTCAGTATACATTTCAGCAGTTTGCAGAAAACACCAAAAAATTACTCGATCAGCTAGGCATTCAGAAAACAACAATTTTAGGACATTCGATGGGCGGAATGTTAGCCACAAGATTTGCCTTAATGTATCCTGAAATAACAGAAAAATTAGTCCTGGAAAACCCAATCGGATTGGAAGACTGGAAACTTGTCGTGCCTTACAAACCTGTGGATTGGTGGTATGAATCTGAATTGAAACAAAATTATGAAGCTATCAAAAAGTATCAAATGGCAAATTATTATGATGGTAAATGGAATGCTGATTTCCAAAAATGGGCAGAATTGAGCGCCGGCTGGACAACAGCTCCCGATTATAATAAAGTAGCCTGGAATTCTGCACTTATGTATGACATGATTTTTACGCAGCCTATTTTATATGAATTTAAAAACATAAAAAGTTCGACACTTTTAATCATCGGAACAAGGGACAAAACCGCCATTGGCAAACAACTTGTCTCTGAAGAAGTCAAAAAAACAATGGGAAATTATGCTGAATTGGGCAAAAAGACACAAAAGGCAATTCCGAACTCAAAATTAGTCGAAGTTCCAAATACAGGACATTTACCACATATTGAATCTTTTGATCAATTTATAAAACCATTAATCGTATTTTTGAAATAATATTTTTTTGCCACGAATTACACGAATTAACACGAATTAATTTTGTGAACATTCAATAAAAAAATCGAGAAAATTAATGAAATTAGTGGCGATTTCAATCTAAAATCTAAAATCAACAATCTAAAATTTAAAATTTAAAAATATATGTTTACAATCGAACAAATAAAAGAAGCGCATTCTAAAGTAAAAAGCGGTGCTGATTTTCCAAATTATATACAAGACTTAATTATTCTGGGCGTAAAAGGTTATGATACTTTTGTAAATGACGGACATACTGAATATTACGGCGTAAATAATTACAGTGTTACGGCCGATGAAAAATATGCAGAAATTAAAGTTGCAAATTTTCCCAACAAAGAGCTATTCATCGAATTATTGGTAAAACATCAAAGCGGCGAAACTGATTATATGACTTTTTGCAATCATTGTGCTCAATGCGGAATCGCAAAATGGCGTGTTGATATTATCGAAATGACATGTACTTATTTTGATTTGGCAGCAAATGAAATTCTGATCGAAAAAATTCCAAGTTAATTAAGAAAAACGGATGGCATTAATTTTAAAAAGCGACTGTTTTGTTTTGTCAAAAAATATACTGATTCTATTCTTTTTGATGTGTTTTTCAGGATTTTCTCAAAACGCAAAAAACAAACATACCTTTAAGGTAATCGCTTTTTATACTGCCAAAAACGATCAGGCACATATCAGCTTTGTAGATGAAGCCAATAAATGGTTTCCAAAAGCCGCAAAAGAAAACCATTTTGTATACGATTCAACAAATAACTGGGATAATCTAAACGCAAAATTTTTAGCAAATTATCAGGTTGTGTTATTTTTAGACACTAGACCGGAAACGGATAATCAAAAAGAAGCATTTGAAAAATACATGAAAAATGGCGGCGGTTTTATGGGATTTCATTTTTCTGCTTTTGCCCTAAATGATTCTGATTATCCGCAAAACTGGAATTGGTACCACAATGAATTTTTAGGTTCAGGCGAATATGTGAGTAATACCTGGAGACCAACTTCTGCCGTTTTGTGTATTCAAAATCAACATCCAATAACTAAAGATATTCCAAAAACTTTTACATCATCTCCAAACGAATGGTACAGATGGAGCAATGATCTTAAAAAGAATCCGGATATTGAAATTTTAGCAGCAATTGACGAATCCAGCTTTCCGTTAGGTACAGGACCAAAACCAAACGAAATATGGCATAGCGGTTATTATCCTGTTGTCTGGACCAATAAAAAATATAAAATGCTGTATGTAAATATGGGGCATAACGATATTGATTATGAGCATGGAACCAACAAAACGTTATCTTATACTTTTGAAAATCAAACCGAAAGCAAACTAATCCTGAACGGTCTACTCTGGCTGGGAAACTCTAAAAAATAATGAACATGTCAAACACACTTTCATCAATTATAAATCCTGAAGAATTAATACAACTCAGCAAATCATCAGAAATAATACTGGTTGATGCACGAGCCGGATTAAATGCTGAAGAAAATTATAAAAACGAACATCTGCAAGCTGCCAGATATATCGATTTAAACAAAGATTTAGCAACAGTAGAAACTGATCCTGCAAAAGGCGGAAGACATCCTTTGCCTTCTTTCGAAAAGTTTTCTGAAGTTCTTTCAAAAATTGGAATTCAGCCCTCAAGTCACGTTGTGATTTATGATGATAAAAACGGTTCTAATGCTGCTGCAAGATTCTGGTGGATGCTGCGCGCAGCCGGTCATAAAAAAGTTCAGGTTTTGAATGGCGGTTTACAGGCAGCTGTAAAAGCCGGTTTTCCGGTAAGTTCAGAAAAAGAGCATTTTGAAGAAACAGAAAAATATCCAATTCAGGAATGGAAATTACTTCTGTCAGATATTGACGAAGTCGAAAAAGCCCGAAACAGCAATGAAAATATCGTAATTGATGTAAGGTATAAAAATCGTTTTGACGGCCTAACAGAACCTTTAGATTTAATCGCCGGGCATATTCCGGGTGCTATAAATGTTCCTTTTAGTGAAAACTTAAACGAAGACGGTTTTTATCATTCCGCAGAAATATTAAACAAAAAATACAAGGAAGTTTTAGGCGATGTAAAACCCGAAAACACAATCGTTCATTGCGGTTCGGGCGTTACAGCTTGTCATACTCTATTGGCAATGGATTATGCCGGAATCCCGATTCCAAAATTATATGTCGGATCATGGAGCGAATGGTCCAGAAATGACCGCGAAATGGCTCTTAAAGAAAATAAATAATACAAAAAAGAATGCAGCATTGGGATATCCTTTTATCTAATCAGGTAAACAAAAAAGCTTTTATTGAAACATTACTTTCCGGCAACGCCGAAGGAGAATTAGCCGTTTTTAACAATCAAAATGGAATTCTCTTTTCTGATATTGCAATTGAAAAATTCATCGAAAAAGAATATCAATATGACAGCGTAGAAGCGTCTCCGGATTCACACAGACAATTGAGAACTTTTTCGTCAGGCGAACGGAAAAAAGAATTTTTAAAATACTGCATTAATCAGAAACCGGATTTTATCATTTTTGATAATCCGTTTGATCATTTGGATCAGGCTTCAAGGGTAATTTTGGCAGAATCGTTAAAAGATTTAGTTAAAGATATTGCCATTATACAATTGGTAAACCGTGTTACAGATGTACTTAGTTTTGTTCCGAACAAAGCACAAATTAAAGACGATACATTTCAGCTTAATCCAATTTCAAAAACCGAAAGCCATTTTAAAACCTTAAATACATCAGAAATTCCTAAAGCTACTGAAGAGTATTCTTTTCACGAAAGTGTATTAATCAAAATGGAAAACGTTTCTGTAAGTTATGACGAAAGAAAAATTGTAGATAACATTTCCTGGACCATAAAACAAGGTGAATTCTGGCAGTTAATCGGTCCAAATGGTTCCGGAAAAAGTACTATTTTGTCTTTGATAACCGGCGATAATCCAAAAGGATTTGGTCAGGATTTATTTTTATTCGGAAGAAAAAAAGGAACGGGAGAAAGCGTTTGGGAAATCAAAAAACAAATCGGGATTTTTACCACATCCATGACCGATTTATTTCAAAAAAGCCACACTTTAGAACAAATGATTCTTTCAGGTTTTTTCGATTCTATCGGTTTGTATATTGAACCCACAACGCACCAACAGCAAATTGTAACACAATGGCTGGAAGTTATAGAAATGACACATTTACGAAAAAAACGTTTTATTGATCTTTCTATTGGCCAGCAAAGAGTGGCGCTTATCGTTCGTGCTGTTTTAAAACATCCGCCGTTGTTAATTCTGGACGAACCTGTAGAAGGTCTTGACGACGAAAATGTAGATTTGGTAATTCAGTTAATCAATACGATCAAACAGGAAACCAATGTCGCCATTATTTATGTATCGCATCGCATAGAATCCGGCCTCGCTCCTACTTCGGTTTTTGAACTTCTTCCAACGCCAAACGGATCAATTGGTCAAATAAAATATTAAAAAAATTAAACCATTAAGAGATTAAGAAAATTAAGCTTTTGAGCTAAATGGAACTTAATCTCTTAATGGTAGAATTAAATCAAAACACGAATTCCACTAATTTACACAGATTCATTTCGTGTAAATTAGTGGAATTCGTGTTCAAAAAAAAATATCTAAATTGACAAATTATCTAATTTAATTCTCTTCTTCGTCAGTATTATGCGATTTCGAGTAATTTCTCCATCTCTCCAGACAATCCTTAAAATCATCAGGAAGTTCGGTATCAAAACGCATCATTTCTCCCGTATTCGGATGCACAAAACCAAGTGTTTTAGCATGCAACGCCTGACGTGGCAAAGCTTTAAAACAATTATCAATAAATTGTTTGTATTTGGTAAACGTAGTTCCTTTCAAAATTAAATGTCCACCGTAACGTTCATCGTTAAACAACGGATGTCCGATATGTTTCATGTGCGCGCGAATCTGGTGCGTTCTTCCAGTTTCCAGTTTGCAGGAAATCAAAGTAACATAACCAAAACGTTCCAAAACTTTATAATGCGTAATGGCAGGTTTCCCAATTTCAGGATCAGCAAAAACAGCCATTTGCATTCTGTCTTTTAAGTGTCTTGCCAGATTTCCTTCAATCGTTCCGGCTTCTTCGGTTACATTTCCCCAAACAAGGGCAATATATTCACGTTCAGAAGTTTTAGCTTCAAATTGTTTGGCCAGATGCGTCATTGCCGCTTCTGTTTTTGCCACAACCAAGAGTCCTGACGTATCTTTATCAATTCGGTGAACCAAACCAGGGCGTTCACTGCTGTTCATTGGCAGATTGTCAAAATGATGTGCCAGAGCATTCACCAAAGTTCCCGTATAATTTCCGTGCCCCGGGTGAACTACCATTCCAGGTTCTTTGTTTATAAGCAATAAAGCATCATCTTCATAAACAATATTCAACGGAATATCTTCAGGAAGAATATGATTTTCAAATGGCGGATGCGACAGCATAACCGTCACGACATCAAATGGTTTTACTTTATAATTTGATTTTACGGGAATATCATTTACAAAAATATTTCCTTCAGTTGCTGCGTTCTGAATTTTATTTCGGGTCGCATTCTGAATCAAATTCATTAAATATTTGTCAATACGCAAAAGCGCCTGACCTTTTGGGACTTCAAATCTGAAATGTTCGAATAATTCGTCTTCCAGATCTAAATTTTCAATATTATTGTTCATCTTTTGGGGTTTCTGCATCCGGCGTTGCTAAACTGTCTGTCGCCTGACTATCATCTACATAACTTGCTTTTCCGTCACCCAAAACCAAATCAATTTTAGATGCTTTCAAAACACGGTCTCCTACTTTCAAATTTCTGCCTTTGTAACGCATTTCCAATACCATATCTTTTCCAAGATTTGGAATATAAGTAATAGTTCCCTGTTCAAGCCCCAAAGCTTTTAAAGTCGGAACCGCCTCACGATATGTTTTTTCAATTAAATCAGGAATTTTAACAGACGAAAATCCCGATGCATTGATTTTAATATATATTTTTCTACCCTCTTTTACCTTAGTTCCAGGCAACGGGTCTTGTTCTACAACACTGAATTTCGGAAATTCACTTCGGTAATCAACACTATCCAAAAGCACATAATCCAGGTCAAGCTCATCCAGTTTTTCTTCTACCTGTTCTTCTGTCAGTTTAGATAAATCAGGAACTGCAATTTCATGTCCGTGATCAGTTGTAAACGTCAACCAATGCATAAACAAATAACCCAAAACTGCAATAATTGCAGCAGCACTTAATACTTGTAAAAAAAATACACGGCTTGTTAAATACTTACGTAAACTCATAAATTTATTTTTAGTTGTGGCAAAGATAAACCTATTTCGTTTCAAAAAAAATGATAATTTTGTTTAAAACAAGAATGCTCTTTTTAAGGAGCAATTCCCGCTTTCGCCTATATCTTTTTGCTCTCGTGAAAAACGAGCCCAAAAAGGATACCGGCTCTATCGGGGCTAGGGCACTCAGTTTCATAAGAACGTTCTTTAATTTAAAATAGTACAAATTGTTTTCTTGAACGAAATTGAAGTACTAGCATAAAGTATATCATTTCGACGGGAGAAATGACAAAATTGAGAGAAAATCAATTAAAAATAATTCTTTTAATCTGCGAAATCAGTTGCAAAAAAATTAGCGCAATTTGTGTAATTCGTAGCAAAAAAACCTGAAACCTAAAAACAAAATAAAAAACTTTAAACAATATACACACAATGAAAAACAT
>SEBM01000836.1 GCA_004296145.1 Flavobacterium sp. | reverse complement strand
ATTTAAAATTCAGTAAGACGAAAGCATCAGCATCATTATTGGTTGTTTTGAGTGGCAGGTTTTTTATAGAAATTTGATTTTTCTGTTTTGCGTTTGTTCCGCCGTTTAGAGCTTTATTTAATAAAATTTCCCTGGAATCTCCCAAAGGAAAAACTTCCATTTCCTGAAGTTCATTTAATACAACTGACGGATTTATACCAAGTGCATAATTGCCTTCGTTATCGGCATTAAACAACTTATAAATAATAGGATACAAAATCCACCTTGGCTGACCTGCCAGTTTTTCGTCTTCTATGGCAAAACCGGCAACGTCCTTCCCTACTGTTTTTTCTCCGATAGAAATAACATTCATAAAGGGTTTCAGATTGTTCAGGATAATTTCGGAAGCCGATGCAGTATGGTTTCCGCATAAAACATACAATTCCTGAATTGGCGGATGAGCTCCTCTCAACTGATCAAAACTGATTTGAGATTCATTCATTTGCAAAGCTTCCTGAAAAGTTTTGGGAACCAGACCGCCATTTTTATTTCCTTTGAATGTTATAAATAAATCATCTGATTTAATACTTGGAGCCAAAATAATACTCAAAGCTGCTGCCGATGACACATCGCCGCCGCCATTGTATCTCAAATCGATTACTACTTTTGTAACAGACTGATTTTGAAACTCTTTGAAAACCTGCAAAAGAGTTGCCGCCAGACCAACATCAAAATGCGGAATTTCTACATATCCTACTTTTTGGTTGTTGGCTGTAATAACCTGGTATTTTACAGGTTGTGAAAAAGTAAAACCACGATTTATTTCTATTTCGCTTATCGCGGAAAATCCTGAAGCTGCAGCATATTCCGTTGTTTGTAATAGCGCTTTATCTGAAGAAGTTAAATCGTTATATAAATTCTCGAAATTTTGATTGTTGACTGAAACTCCATTTATTGCTTTTATAAACTCCCCTCTTTTTAAACCCGAACGTTCCGCCGGAGAATCATTCAAAACATATAAAATAACGCCGTATGCCTGATTTTCATATTCAATAAAAGAAATATCAAATCCGTAATTATTTCGAATACTTTTTGGTGAAGTTTCGGGTAATGACGTATTTACGGTATATGAAAAACGATCTTCTTTTTGTAATAATTGTTCAAAATAGTTTTTTGGGTTTAATGCCAAATCAGTGTTTTTAGGCATACTTTCATTCCACAAATAATATTTTTTCATCTGCTCATACATCCAGTTATTGACATATTGGTCTGTCCCTGGCTCATAAACTACCGGATCATCACTTTGACAGGATATAAACAAAGAAAAAAGCGTAAAGAAAAACGCTTTTAAGATGATACGGTATTTATTTTGTAGCTGTAACATTCAAAAATATAATTGAAAAATGTATGATTACTATAT
>SEBM01000835.1 GCA_004296145.1 Flavobacterium sp. | reverse complement strand
TTATAAGAGTGATGCTTTAACAGATTTATATATAAATTATATTAACGGAGAAGAAGATTATCTTAACGAAGAAGAATTAGAAAAAAAAATGTTTAATTATTTAGCATTACCAAGTAACCTTAGATTTTATTTTAGAATATATAATGGGGAAGCAAAATTTGATGAAGAAGAAATTGTGGCAGCCTTCAAAAAAATTAAAAAAGAACATCCGAATAAAAATATTGAAATAGAGTTTCGTCCTGCTTATATGTACAAAACAGTACAATTTACAGTAAAATGCGAAGATCAGGAAATTCCGTTGGAGAAAGTAGATATACATATGTGGAAGAATTAGTTATGATGAAAAATTATGTTTTTAGTATTTGTTTTTTATTCTTTTTTGTCTCGTGCGATAAATCTAAGAAACCAGAAAATAAAACAAATTTTAGTTATGATATATCTATAACAGCTCCAGAGGAATATCCAGTAGAAATTCATACCGGTTATTTATCTTCAGGAAAAAAATTCATAACAGACATAATTAATACTGGTGAAGAAAAGCAAGGATGGATATATGATGGTAATACCCAGTCAGGAGGTAGTACAATACCAGATTTTTTGGATCTTACCTGGATTAGTTATGCAGAAAAAAAATTCTGGAATCTCGAAACCCCTTTACCGGCAGACAAAATATTGGCACTATTTAGAAAAGGTTTTATCTATAAAAATTCTAAAGACAGCATTACTACAGAAACTTATGGTCAGATTGTAATAGGCACAGCTCCTGGTGGAGTCGTTGTAGTATGGCTGGACGGAAGTGTAAAAAGAGTAGAAGTTGGAAGATATCAGGCGGTCGAGACTTTTGTAGATAAGAACAGATTTCAACCTGTTGTAGATACAACAGAAACTCAGGAACAATTTTTAGAAACTTGGTATAAGCTTGCTATTACTAATGAAACAAAAGAAGAAATAAAAAAGCATGGTATTCCTTTTGGTTTGTGGGATTCGTACCGTAAAAAATACAATTGGCGTTTTCGTACGGAATTTTACAAAAAAGATGATAAAGATAAATTTCAAAATATTACTTTTTTCAATGGTGAATTTATTGTTTTGTATGAAGAAGAACTCGGTAAAAAAGAATTTAGCCTTCGAGCTGTACCAATTCGGGCAGAATTTGTTTTTAGGAAGTATAATAGTGGTGTTGAATTTAATGAAAAAGAAATTTTTGATGCGTTTAAAAAACTAAGTACAAATCATCCTGATGCAGCTATAGAAATAGAAGTGCGTCCTGCTTTTATGTACAAAACGTTACAGTTTACGGTAAAATGTGAAGGAGAAGAAATTCCTCTGGAGAAAACGGAGGTTAATATGTACAAGAATTAAATTAAAATGAGAAAGTTTATTTTGACTCTTACAGTTAG
>SEBM01000834.1 GCA_004296145.1 Flavobacterium sp. | reverse complement strand
TTTTGAGAAATAAAATTTAGTTCACTTAATTCTTTCTCAAAGTGAATTTTAACTTCGATTTTTCCTGTATCGGCTTTAAAATTACCGTATTCATATCTGTTTCTGAGGAAATAACCATTGCTTTCTATTTCTTTTTTAGAATATATTTTAAGAAGCTCCGGATAAAAATCTTTTTGTTTTAAGTTTAATTTTTCTTCAGCAATAATGTAATTTGTTTTACAGCCATAATCATCAAAACTATACGAACAATTAATTATGATTTTATTAATTACTGTTCCATATTTTTCAGGTCCCATTTTTAAGTCCAGTTCCGGTTGAAGGTCTTTTTCAATACTTTCTATGACAGCTTCTGAGCTTTCGTAACAATTGCTAATTGATCTTGTAATTAATATTGGATTTCTCGGAATCCAATTCCTTTGAGTGTTCAAAGTTAAATCCTGAATGTCTTCTGCAACTGGATATTCATTTAAGATTGTTTTTTTACCTGATACTAATGGACTTTCATGATAGGTTGTTCTTCCTTGTTCCATTGTGTAACCTTCTTTTCTTTTAGACCATATTGCATCAACAAATCTTGGTGTTCTAAACTTATTTATAAAAAAGGTATTCGGATTTCCGTTAAAAAATTTTCCTCTGACAGCTTCTACGGGTTCGTATTCGCCCCAGCCAATTATGGTAAGGCTTTCGCAGATTTTTACTGCTTTATTCCAATCAGTTGCATTTTTATAATCAGCGCATAACAACAATTCTTTGATTAGACTTTCTCTCAAAGATTCCTGATTTTGCTCAGTTAAATATTCTTCCAGTTTGTCTAATCTTTCTATGTTGAATATATCTTGCATTTGACTTTATAATTTACTTATTAAAAAATGACAGGTAAATATAGTTTTTAGATATGAAAAATCCGACCTGTTTACACAAATCGGATTTAAAATATTTTGAATTTAGTTTATTGCAGTTTTTTTACAAGCTGAGTACTTCCGGCTTCCAAACCTTTATAATAATCTCCTTTTTTTAATTCTGGAACTACATATGTGTTTACAATACTTTCTATTTCCTGATTAGTCAGTTTATCGTGTATTTTATCAACTCCAAGGATTTGTATTTGTCTTAATTCTTTACTCACTACAAACAATATTGACGGATCTATTTTTAAACCAATGCGTAAATATCTGTCCAGATCTTGAGAATAATTGGTCAAATCTCTATAATTGGGAGTGGCAGATATGGTTACAATTATAATTTTATTTCCTGTTTTGGTTTCAAATGATTTTAAAGTTTCATTTAAAGTTTTTACCTGATTTGGGTTTAGAATTTTTTCAAAGTCATTTACATTATCATAAGAATTTGCAAAGATATTTTTTGTTTCCGTTTTTGTTTGTGCAAAAAGACTTATCGGAAC
>SEBM01000833.1 GCA_004296145.1 Flavobacterium sp. | reverse complement strand
GCGTAAACAAATCCTGATTATCATTCAGATATTGAAATTCAAAACCATTTTGAGTCATATTTAGTTTAATGGACATAATATCATTTTTGTTTTTCAATTCTAAACCAACAACTACAGAACCAACTTCGCGATTGTTTTTTTTATGAAATTGAAAATAAGTAATATCGTCATCAGGTCCCAAAATATTATTTACAAATTCTTTTAAAGCACCCGGACGCTGTGGAAACTGAATCATAAAATAATGCATCAAACCTTCGTAGAGTAAAGAACGTTCTTTAATTTCGGCAGTTCTTTCAATATCATTATTGCTTCCGCTTACCACACAAACAACAGTTTTACCTTTTATTTTTTCTTTATAAAGATCCAAAGCGGCAATTGTCAAGGCTCCGGCTGGTTCTACAA
Source organism: Flavobacterium sp. (assembly GCA_004296145.1). Classification (GTDB taxonomy): domain Bacteria; phylum Bacteroidota; class Bacteroidia; order Flavobacteriales; family Flavobacteriaceae; genus Flavobacterium. The sequence goes on along the minus strand of SEBM01000833.1, from coordinate 1,007 downwards.
CCATCGCTTCTTCGTTGTATAATCTCAAAATGGTAGTGCAGACCTTTCCTTCAGGAACCAGAATAACGTCATGGAGATTCTGTTTGCAGATTTCAAAAGTGGTATCGCCAACTTGCTTTACAGCTGCTCCGTCTACAAATTTATCGATAGTTTTTAGAGGTGTATTTTTATTTTCCTCAATAGAAGTTTTCATAGAAGGCGCACCTTTTGGTTCAACGCCAATGATTTTCGTATTCGGACTTAAATGTTTAAAAACTTCAGACAAACCCTAAGCCAGTCCGCCGCCGCCAATCGGGACAAAAACATAATCAATAGGTGCTGTATAAGTTTCCAATATTTCTAAACCAACAGTTCCCTGACCGGCAATAACCTTTAAGTCATCAAAAGGATGAATAAAAGTTTTATGGTTTTTAATCGCGTCTGCCGTTGCAGAGGCATAAGCATCATCAAAAGTATCTCCTGTTAAAACAATTTCAACAAACGATTTTCCGAACAATTGTACCTGTTTTACTTTTTGTTTCGGAGTTGTTTTCGGCATATAGATTTTACCATTTATCTGAAGTAAATTACAGGAATAAGCAACTCCCTGCGCATGGTTTCCGGCACTGGCACATACAATTCCGTTTGATTTTTCTTTCTCCGTTAAAGAAGAAATTTTATTGTAAGCGCCACGAATTTTGTATGATCTCACAATTTGCAGATCTTCTCTTTTTAGCAGAATATTAGCTTCAAATTCATCCGAAAGATTCAGGTTTTGAGTAAGCGGAGTAGCGGCAACTACAGTTTCTAAATGTTTTTTGGCGGCGAGTACTTCGTTGAATAAATCCATAATATTTGTTTTTTTATTTTTTGCCACGAATTACACGAATTGCACTAATTTTTTTAGCTCAGACAAATGAAAAATTCGTGCAATTCGTGTAATTCGTGGCAAACTTATTTTTTTAAAATAAAAAAACCTCCCGGTTATGGGAGGTTTATAAATTATATTTTACTTGTTTATATAACAC
>SEBM01000227.1 GCA_004296145.1 Flavobacterium sp. | reverse complement strand
ATTCTATAGCCTAAAACTGTCCCTTTTGATTTGCCATCCCATTGGTTCATTAAGCAGTTTTAGCTTTTAGTTTGGTCTCGATAAGATCGTAGAAATTTTGAAAAGAAGCAATTCCGACAAAATCAGCTTCAACCAGTTTTACACCAAAATTAGATTCAATAGAAACCACTAAGTCTACATAATCTAAGCTGTCTAAACCGAGTGTATCTTTTAGATTAGCGTTTGGTTCAATGTCATCTCCGTCAACCTCAAATTCTTCAACCAAAAAACTATTAATTCTTTCTATTATTTCTTCTTTATTCATCACTTCATTTAAACTTTTTAACTACCAACGCAGAGTTGGTTCCTCCAAACCCGAAGGAATTGGACAAAAATATGTCAAATTTTTTGTTTAACGTAGTTTTAACTAAATTTAATTTTGAAGCATCTTCGTCAGGATTTTCCAAATTGATGTTAGGCGCAATAAAATCGTGCTGCATCATTATTATAGAGTAGATTATTTCACTTGCTCCGGCCATCCAGCACTCGTGTCCTGTCATCGATTTTGTAGAACTTATGTGAGGATTTTCTTCGCCAAAAACTTCAAAGATTGCTTTTGCCTCATTAGCATCTCCAACTGGAGTTGAAGTGGCATGTGCATTTATATAGCCAATGTCTGACGCTTTTAGGTTTGCATCTTCAAGCGCTCTTCTCATTGCGATTGATGGTCCTTCTACATTTGGTGTGGAAATATGTCCTCCGTTTGATGAAAACCCATAACCGGCAACTTCTGCAATAATATTGGCGCCACGGGCAATGGCAGATTCATAACTTTCTAAGATTAAAGTAGCACCGCCACCACTCGGAATTAGTCCGTCGCGTGCTGCATCAAAAGGTCTTGAGGCTTTTGCAGGTTCATTTTCACGATTCGAAAAAACACCTAAACCATCAAAACTGCTCATGGAATATTTATTGAGCTCTTGCGCGCCTCCGCAGATAATAATATCCTGAAAACCGCTTTTTATTAAAAAATAAGCCAACCCGATAGAATGTGAACCACTCGCACAGGCAGCACTCACCGTAAGATTGATTCCTCTCAGTTTAAAAATAGTAGACAAATTCATCGTTACCGTAGAATTCATCGATTTGAAAATCGCACCTGAACCAATCAGAGCGGTGTCTTTTTTCTCGCGAACAATATCTGTAGCGTCAATTATAGCTTTTGAGACACTATCATTTCCGTACATAATTCCGACTTCACGGCTGTCAAAAAAGGCATCGTCAATATTAGCATTTTTCAATGCTTCAATTGTCGCCATATAAGCATATTCGGTTTCTTCACCAATGCTCATACGTTGTCTTCGGTTCAGTAAGTTTTTCAGGTCTACTTTCGGAACTGTTCCCGTTAAGGCCGACTGAAAACCAAATTCTTTTCTTTCCGCATCAAACTGAATTCCGGATTTTCCATTATACAAAGATTCCTTTACTTCGTCTAAAGAAGTTCCGATACAAGAATAAATTCCCATTCCAGTAATTACAACTCTTTTATTCATGGTCTTTCAATGTAATTTTTTTATAGAAACAAAGATTTAAAGATTCAAAGGGACAAAGTTTTTTAATCTCGCAATCCCGATATCTGTTGGGAGCGAAATCGCAAAGTTTTTTTAATATAACTTTGCGACTTTGTGTCTTTGTGTCAATTTTCAGCTTTAATTCTAAGAATATATTCCTCCGTTTATATTGATAATTTCGCCTGTAATGTAGCTTGATTTTTTAGAAATCAAAAAGCTTACCAAATCTGCTACTTCCTCGGCTTCGCCAAAACGATTCACCGGAATAAGCTTTAATAATTCTTTTTCATCCAAATCACTTGTCATATCTGTTCTGATAAAACCTGGTGCAACAGCATTTACAGTAATATTTCTTTTAGCAACTTCCTGAGCAAGTGCTTTTGTAGCAGCCACAATTGCTCCTTTTGCAGCAGAATAATTGGTTTGTCCGGCTGTTCCTTTTACTCCCGAAACAGAAACCATATTTACGATTCGGCCATATTTGTTACGCAGCATTTTCTGAATGAAAAACTGTGTTACATTAAAAAAACCGTTCAGACTTGTATTTACAACACCGTTCCAGTCTTCGGGGGTCATCCACATAAAAAGACCGTCTTTTGTAATTCCGGCGTTGTTTACAATTGCTTCAACAATCGCTTCAGGATTTGCTTCCTGCCATTTTGTTAACGTATTTTGTACATCATCAAAACTGGAAACATCAAAACCTAAAATTTCTCCGGTTGCTCCCAATTTCTGAATTTCCTGAAGTGTTTCTTCAGCAGCAGTTTTATTAGAATGATAATTAATCAAAATATGATAATCGGCTTCAAGGGCTAATTTTTTACAAATAGCACTTCCAATTCCTCTGGAACCGCCTGTTACTAATACACATTTCATTTAATGCAATTTTATTGTTTATCAGAGATAAATTAAATGTTATTTCTTTTTTTTAGTCGCTGTCTTTGCTGCTGTTTTAGTTGCCGGCTTTGCCTGTTCCTGTTTAGGTTTATCAGCAGCGATTTCGGCAGTTTGAATTTTTTCAGCAGATTTTGAAAACAGTTCAGCATTTTCATACCATTGATTTCCTAAAACGGTTCCGTCCGGTTTAAGAAATCCCCATTTTCCTTCGTTTTTTACTCTTGCAATTCCATCAATAAAACCTTTGTCTTCCTGCACAAAAAGCGCAATAACAAATCCGTTTGCCGTTATGCCGTATTGGGTTGGAATTACCAGTTTTCCTGTTTCATTAATAAATCCCCAATTACTTTCTTTTACAGGAGCCAGGCCATTTGAACCGAAAACTTCTGCATCACTGTATGTTGGCGGAATTACAAATTCTGCTTTTGGATTTATATATCCCCATTTAGAACCTACACAAACCGGAGCTAAATTTTTTGAGAACGCTTTTGCTTTATCATAAATTGGGAGAATTACCCAATTTCCTTTTAAATCAATAAACCCGATTTTTCCGTTCTTTTTGGCAAAAGTCAGATCTTGTTTGTCAAAATCCCAGATTTTTTCGGCACCATCAACAGGAATAAATTTCCCTCCGCTTACGATTCCCAAAGTTTTGTCTTTTTTTGCCCAGGTTGTATTTTTAAAATAATTTCCGATGTCATCATAAGCAGGTTCAACCAATACTTTTCCATCAGTATTTATAATTCCCCAGTTTTTGTTTAGTTCAACTCTTGCAAAACCATTTTCAAAAGGTTTAATGATATCATATTTTGGTTCTAAAATAATCGCCATTTTTGAATTGATCAGACCAATTTTGTCGTTTTGTTTTATAAAAGCGACACCATTATTAAAATCAAATAATTTTTCAGAAGAAGGTGCTTTTAGAACTTCTCCTTTTGTGTTGATATAAACCCACTCTTTATCTTTTTGTACAATAGCAATTCCGCTGCTAAAATCTTTGGCATTACTAAAAGCCGCCGGAATCGCCCAACTTCCTTTTGTGTCAATATAACCCCATTTTCCACCATTTTCTACGGCAGCTAAACCTTCAGAAAAACTTTTGGCGTTTTTGTATTGAGGTTCAATTTTAAAAGATCCGTCTTTTGAAATATAACCAATTTTTGAATTCTTTTTAACTAATGCCAGTTCCTGACCAGTAACAAATTGAACAAATGCCAGTAACAAAAAAATAAATGTTTTTTTCATGATTTTTAAAATTCAATGTTTAATGATATAAAAGTTAAAACTCGCTGGGGCATAAATTTAAAAACACATAGTAGGTTGTGCAAAAAATAGTTAACTGTTGATCAAATAATCTTTTACTTTCTGAACAAAAGGATACATTACCTGATCTTCTTTAAATACCGGAATAATATTTCGAACATCATTGTACCATTTTTTGGTAACCGACGAAATTTTATCTTTTTGTCCTAAATAATCAATTGCCTGAACAATTGTAATTAATTCGATAGCCAAAACTTCAAAAGAATTTTCGATCACTTTTGAGGTAATTACTGCAGAATTGGTTCCCATACTTACAATATCCTGATTGTCATTGTTGTTCGGAATACTATGAACGTACATTGGGTTAGATAACATCTGGCTTTCTGCCGTTGTTGAGGTTGCCACAAACTGGACACCCTGCATTCCGAAATTAAATCCTAATGTTCCTAAGTTTACAAACGGAGGAAGTATTTCGTTGATTTTTGAATTCAGTAAATAATTTAATTGGCGTTCTGCCAGCATCGTTAATTTGGTAATCACGATTTTTAGTTTGTCCATTTCAAGGGAAATGTAATCTCCGTGAAAATTACCTCCGTGATAAACATGTTTATTTTTTACGTCGATAATCGGGTTGTCGTTTGCCGAATTAAATTCGTCTTCAAGAATAGAAGCGACATTATTTATGGTTTCTAAAACCGGCCCTAAAATTTGAGGCACACATCTTAGTGAATAATATTCCTGAACTTTTTCTTTGAAGATTTCTTCGGTATTTTCACCCGAATATAAATGGTCTTCTCTTTTACGGATCAATGTACTGTCAGCAAGATTTTCTCTCATTCTGGCAGCCACTTCCTGTTGTCCTTTATGACGTTTGGTTTGATTTAATTCTTCAGAAAAATGATCATCATAAGCCTGAACCAATTCGTTGATGGCACAAGAAGCTTTTAATGACCAGTCTAATAATTTGTTGGCATGATGCACATTTACAACTCCAATTCCGGTCATAACCGAAGTTCCGTTGATCAGTGCAAGACCTTCTCTGATTTCTACCTGAATTGGTTTTAAACCTTCAATAGCAAAAACTTCTTCAGTTGGTCTTCTGTCTCCTTTATAAAAAACTTCACCTTCGCCTATTAAGACCAAAGCCAAGTGTGATAATTGCACTAAATCTCCGCTGGCACCAACGCCACCGTGTTCAAAAATTAAAGGCGTAATATCTCTGTTAATCAATTCTGTCATTAAATGAACTACTGACGGATGCACACCTGAATTACCTAATGAAAGTGTATTTAGTCGTGCTAAAATTGCTGCTTTCGCACAAACGGGACTCAAAGGTTTTCCGGTTCCGGAGGAGTGGCTTCTGATTAAATTATATTGTAATTGTATCTGATCAGATTCTTTAATACGATATTGAGCCATTGGCCCGAAACCTGTATTCACGCCATAGATTACTTTGTTTCCTGAAAATTCTTTTAAAAAATTAAAGCTTTCATTCACTCTGTTTAGAACAACATCGCTGAGGACAACTTTATTATTTCCAAATATAATTGACTCAAATTCTGCTAAACTTAAAAATTCATTAATTGTATTCATTAAACCGGTTTTGATTGTGCTAATTTAATTTTATTTATCAAAATAAATGTAGTTATTTTGATGATGGCAAATGTAAGTTAATAAATTATAACATTTCTAATATGACACAGGAGTTTGTAGATGTTTTAATCATAGGCGCAGGTCCTTCGGGATGTGTTTCTGCATCGTATCTTCATAAAAATAACGTTAAGATAAAGGTTGTAGAAAAAACAAAATTTCCAAGACTTGTTGTTGGCGAAAGCCTTATCCCGCGAGTTATGGATCATTTTGCTGAGGCTGAACTGTTTGATAGTCTCAATGCAATGAATTTTGAAAAGAAATTGGGTGCCCGGTTTATAAGAGGAGAAGAAATTTGTGTTTTTGATTTCAGCATAAAATTCGGAGAAGGATGGGACTGGACCTGGCAGGTGCCAAGAGCCGATTTTGACAATACAATGGCGCAGGAAGTAATCAGAAAAGGAATTGATCTTGAATTTGAATCTGAAGTTGTAGAAGTTTCCTTTGAAGGGAAAAATTCTAAAACGATTGTAAAAGATAAAGACGGAAACCTAAAAGAAATCCATGCTAAATTTATTATCGATTCGAGCGGATACGGACGTGTTTTGCCAAGACTTTTAGATCTTGATACACCATCAAAACTAGATCCGCATTCTTCTATATTTACGCATGTAAAAGATATAAACCGACCGGAAGGAGAAGAAGGAACTATGATTTCTTTTGATATTCTCGAAACTCAGGTTTGGTTATGGGTAATTCCTTTTTCTAACGGAAATACAAGTTTGGGCGTTGTTGGACCGACGGATTTTATCAATTCGCTTTCAGAAAATAAAGATAATGCTGAGGCTTTGAGAAATGCCATTCAGAAATCAGATTATTATATTAAAAGATTTAAAGGAACAGAATTTTTGTTCGAACCCGTAAAACTCGAAAATTATTCGAGAGCTGTAAAAAGAATGTACGGCGACGGATTTGCTTTGACAGGAAATAGTTCAGAGTTTTTAGATCCGGTATTTTCATCCGGAGTTGCTTTTGCGACAGAATCAGGAATGCTGGCGGCGAAGCTTTACCTAAAAGAATCAAAAGGAATTGAAGTGGACTGGGAAGTAGAATTTACAGAATACATGAAACGCGGAATTGCTGTTTTTACCACTTATGTACAAGAATGGTACACTGGAAATCTACAGACTTTATTTTTCCACCAGCCGGAAAATCCGGATGTAAAAGAAAAAATTTGTTCGGTTTTAGCAGGATATGTTTGGAATGAAGAAAATCCGTTTGTTAAGAAACACGATCATGTGATTGCAAATATGGCATACTTGCTGAATATGCAAAAAGAGCAAAACCCTGAATAATTAATTTAGGAGTAATATAAAAAAATGAAAGCGAAGATATCCATAATGTCTTCGCTTTTTTATTGTTAGTAAAACTTATAACTAATAATTCATAA
>SEBM01000226.1 GCA_004296145.1 Flavobacterium sp. | reverse complement strand
AACAAATTTATGTATTTTTTAAATTCAGCATTAAATACTTTTGTACAAAAATTTTCCATTATGACATTTCAGGAATTACACCCAAAAATAAGCGCTATTGTAGCTGATAACAATACAGTTAGAGACGAAAAATTATTATCTATCTGCCAATTATTAAATAAAAATGTAGAATATTACAATTGGGTTGGTTTTTATTTTGCCAATCACGAAAGCAAGACGCTTCATTTAGGACCTTACGTTGGAGCAGAAACCGATCATACGGTTATTCCGTTTGGAAAAGGAATTTGTGGACAGGTTGCAGAAAGCAATGCTAATTTTGTTGTGCCTGATGTTGCTGCACAGGACAATTATATTGCATGTAGTTTTACTGTAAAATCTGAAATCGTGGTTCCTTTATTTGTTAACGGACAAAATATTGGGCAGATTGATATTGACAGCCATGTTATTGATCCTTTTACAGAAGCTGACGAAAGATTTTTAGAATTTGTAAATCAGGAAGTTGCTAAATTATTCTAGAAACCCTATTTTTAATAAAAATAGTTTCTGAATGAAAAGAACCATCTTGATATTTTTGCTTCTGCTACTTTCAGTTAATCTGTCGGCACAAATTAATATGGTTTCTAAAAAGATCTTTTTAGACTCTTTAAATCGTGAATGCAAACCCGAAAATCAAATGTACACCAGAGTAATTACGAATTATTCCCAAAAAAGTGTTCGCTATGTCGTGACTGACTTCTATAAAAATGGAAGAAAGAAAATGACTGGCTGTACTTTGGATCGTGATATTCTCAAAAAAGACGGTGAATTTATTTATTATTTCAAAAACGGATCTAAACAAGCGGTTGTCAATTATTCTGACGATCACAAATCTGGAAAAGAAATTGCTTGGTATGAAAACCAAAGCAAAAAATTTGAAAAACAAAATACCTGGAACCCAAAGACTAAAACTGTTCAAACCTTAATTCTTAATTTTTGGAATGCAGATAATGAACAAACGGTTATTGATGGAAACGGAGAATATGAAAGCATTGATAATTTTATCAATGAAAAAGGTACTCTTGTTAACGGCTTAAAACAAGGTGTCTGGGAGGGAAATGATTTTGCACGTAAACTTACCTTTACCGAAAAGTACGACAAAGGGATTTTAATCTCGGGGAATCGTAAATGACAATAGATCCTAAAACGCCTCTAAATCATTAAAAATTAATTTCTTAGCCCTTATTTTAAGATTCTTTTATTTTTGTTTGATTTTTTTGTTTTTTTAATCTAATTTTGCACCCGTCTTACAAAAGTTGTACGACATACATAAAAATCATTAAATAATATTGGAATGTATTTAAGCAAAGAAAAGAAAGAAGAGATTTTCGCACAACACGGTGGTGCAACAAACACTGGAAGCGCAGAAGGTCAAATTGCATTGTTCACTTATAGAATTTCTCACTTAACTGAACACTTGAAAAAAAATCGTCACGATTATAACACTGAGCGTTCTCTTGTACTATTAGTAGGTAAAAGAAGAGCTTTGTTGGATTACTTGAAAAAGAAAGAGATCAACAGATATCGTGAGATTATCAAAGTATTGAATATCAGAAAATAATCAATATAGAAAAGAGGTGCGAGAGTGCCTCTTTTTGTTTTTACAATACACAAGTCTGACAGGATTTGTTACAAGAAAAAAAGTTTGGTTTTTCATTGGGTTTTAGATTACAACAACTACACACAACAACTACAACACAACTAAAACCCATTGTATAATCAAAAAGGAAAAAATTATGATTCCACAATTATTTGTAGAAAAAATCGATTTAGGTGATGGCAGAAGCATCACAATCGAGACAGGACGTTTAGCAAAACAAGCTGATGGTTCTGTAGTAGTAAGAATGGGAGATACGATGATACTTGCAACAGCAGTTTCAGCTCGTACCTCAAACCCAGGCGTTGACTTTTTACCATTAACGGTAGATTATCGCGAAAAATTTGCAGCAGCTGGTCGTTTTCCAGGAGGTTTCTTCAAAAGAGAAGCGCGTCCAAGCGACAGCGAGGTATTAACAATGAGATTAGTAGACCGTGTTTTACGTCCGCTTTTCCCAGACGATTACCATGCTGAAACACAAGTTATGATTCAATTAATGTCTCATGACGAAACTGTTATGCCAGATGCATTAGCCGGTTTAGCAGCATCTGCAGCATTAGCTGTTTCAGATATTCCATTTTACAACTTAATTTCAGAAGTACGTGTTGCGCGTATCGACGGAAAATTAGTGATCAACCCAAGCAGAGAAGATTTAGAAAGATCAGATATCGATATGATGATTGGTGCTTCTATGGATTCTGTTGCGATGGTTGAAGGTGAAATGAAAGAAATTTCAGAAGCTGAAATGATCGAAGCAATTAAATTTGCTCACGATGCTATCAAAGTTCAAATTGAGGCACAATACCGTTTACAAGCTGCTTTTGGTAAAAAAGAAATTCGTACTTACGAAGGTGAGAAAGAAAACGAAGAAATTTACAAAAAAGTAAAAGCTGCTGCATACGATAAAATTTATGCTATTGCAAAAGTTGGATCTGCTAAACACGAAAGAGGCGCTGCATTTGCTGAAGTAAAAGAAGAAGTAAAAGCTTTATTTACTGAAGAAGAATTAGCTGCTGATGGAGATTTAGTTTCTAAATATTTCTACAAAACAAACAAAGAAGCTGTTCGTAACGTAGTATTAGAATTAGGTATTCGTCTTGATGGTAGAAAAACAACAGAAATCAGACCAATCTGGTGTGAAACTGATTATTTACCAAGAGTTCACGGTTCTTCTTTATTTACTCGTGGAGAAACTCAGGCTTTGGCTACAGTAACTTTAGGTACTTCAAGAGAGGCTAATCAAATCGACTCGCCTAGCGAGCAAGGTGAAGAGAAATTCTACCTACACTATAACTTCCCTCCTTTCTCTACTGGTGAAGCAAAACCGTTAAGAGGAACTTCAAGAAGAGAAGTTGGTCACGGTAACTTAGCTCAAAGAGCTTTAAAAAACATGATTCCTGCAGATTGTCCTTATACTATCCGTATTGTTTCTGAAGTTTTAGAATCTAATGGTTCTTCTTCTATGGCAACAGTTTGTGCGGGAACAATGGCTCTTATGGATGCCGGAGTTCAAATGGTAAAACCAGTTTCTGGTATTGCTATGGGATTAATTACTGACGGTGAGAAATTTGCTGTATTGTCTGATATTCTTGGTGACGAAGATCACTTAGGAGATATGGACTTTAAAGTAACCGGAACTGCTGATGGTATTACTGCTTGTCAAATGGACATCAAAATTGATGGTTTACGTTATGACATTATGGAGCAGGCTTTAGGGCAGGCACGTGACGGACGTTTACACATTTTAGGTAAATTAACTGAAACTATTGCTGCACCAAGAGCTGATGTAAAAGCACACGCACCAAAAATCATTACCAGAACTATTCCTGGAAACTTTATTGGAGCTTTGATTGGACCTGGTGGAAAAGTAATTCAGGAATTACAAAAAGCTACAGGAACAACTATCGTTATCAACGAAGTTGATGAGCAAGGTGTTATCGAAATCTTAGGTACAGATCCTGCTGGAATTGAAGCAGTATTGGCTAAAATTAAGTCAATCACTTTCAAACCACAAATGGGAGAAGCTTATGAAGTTAAAGTAATTAAAATGCTTGATTTTGGAGCTGTAGTAGAATATACTTCTGCACCAGGAAACGAAGTATTACTTCACGTATCTGAGCTAGCTTGGGAACGTACTGAAAATGTTACTGACGTAGTTAATATGGGTGACGTTTTTGAAGTGAAATACTTAGGTGTTGATCCTAAAACTAAAAAAGAAAAAGTGTCAAGAAAAGCACTTATTCCAAGACCTCCACGTGAGGAGAAAAAAGAGTAATCAGATCTTAGTTTACTAAAGGTTTATTCATAGAAAACCCCAATTCATTTAGTTGAATTGGGGTTTTTCGTTTATCAATTAAAAAGCTTATTCTTTTTAAAAGGTATATTTTTACGGATTAAATACGCGTGATAAGAACTGGGAATATCAAAAGTCCATTTTGGCAGAATTAAAATAATCAACAATACATCAATATGTCCAATTATTCCAAAAATAATGGCGAGTGAAAATGTAATTCCAGCGTATCCAAAGCCGATCATTCCAACGAAAGCCATTAACAAAGTTATACCCCAAAGCTTTGAAAGTAAAGCGTGTGTACAGGTTTCTTTTCCGAATTTCATAAAACTAAATACATAAGTAAGGCCTTCCATTATAAAAATTACTAGTATTGGCATTGCATTATTTTTTATTATTTCAGGATTTAAAATCCAGGAACACCAGGCAACGCAAAGCCAAAAAACTAAATCGGTCTGACTGTCCATTCTTCTGAGTTTTTCTGATGAAGTTCCTATTCTTCGGGCAATAATTCCGTCAAAAATATCAGACAATAATCCAATAAAAATTAAAATTACTAGTTCTGTTCTGATTTGATTTCCAAAATTATAAGCAAGCGCTATCATAATTGGCCCTAAAAGCAATCTTAATATTATTAGTGAAATGGGTATGTTTTTCATTTTTATGTATTTAAATTATTTTATTTATTATTGAATTTCGTTTTTATGATTTTCACAATTACACTGCGTTTGGATTTCCCATTTTATTTAAATGTTTAAAATGCGAAAGCATCATTTGTAACAGTGTTTTATGATGATAAGGCTGATGGTATTCTTTTGTTGTTTTTTCGATTATCTCATTTATTTCGCTGTAATTAGTATGACAGATATTCGGAAAAAGATGATGTGCTGCGTGACAATTGGAACCTCCACTTAAAAATCTCGCCCAGCCTTTATTGGCATCCCAATCACAACTGGTGTATAATTGATGAACTGCCCAGGTGTGTTCAAGAAATTCTCCTTCCGGCTGAGGATAATCTGCTCCATCAAAAAAATGAGTCCCCACAAGCATTATAATAAAAACCAAAGATGTAAAAGCGCTAGCCGTAAAGTAAGTTATAAGGATAAAACTCCACGAAAAATCAGCGTAGAATAATGGAAAAACTAATACTAACGAAAAATAGAATACTTTATAGATGAAAAATCTAAGATATAATCCAGCTTTAGAAACGCCTCTTTTCATCCAGTCATAATCTTCAGAAAATAAATAAACCCAATCACTCATAAAAACAGAATGCAGCAAAGTAAACATATAGACAAACGGCGCATAATATGCCTGATATTTATGTTTGGGTTTCCACGCATGCGTTGGGCTTAGTCTTAAAAAAGGATTTTTATCGATATCAATATCACTTCCTTCTACATTTGCATATAAATGATGCGACCGAATGTGTCTTAATCCCCAAAGAAGTGGATCAATTCCGACGGTAAGAAAGCTTAAAAAATGCAATACCGAATTTGCTTTTTTATTTTTGAATGCGGTATTGTGAGAAGCGTCATGACCGAAACTAAATCCGATTAATAATCCTGACAGTTGAAAAATGACATATAATATCCAAAAACCTGGTTTATTAATTGAATCTAAAAACAAAAGTGAATAACTGCTGTAACATACAAGTGTCCAAAACAGGCCTTTAAACCAAAATCTTAAATCTCCATACGAAACATTTTTACCTTCTAGTTTTTCGTGCACTCTATTTTTTAAAGCATTAAAGAATAGCTTTTCATCTTCTGATTTACTGAAATATTTAGCTTTCATAAAAAAAGTATTTATAATTTACAGGACAAACCTATTGCAATAATCACACATCAATTTGCTTTAAACAATTAAATAAATTATTAAATTTGTGATTATCGCAAATTATGAAATATCAACAACAGCTTTTAAAAGCAATAAGAAGTAAAATTCCAAACTCGGTTTCGCTAATTGATGAAATTGCGGCTGTATTGGAAATAAGCTACGATGCTTCTCACAGAAGAATATCCGAAAAAAGTAAATTTTCTATTGATGAAACAATCAGATTAGCAGATCATTTTAAAATTTCGCTTGACAATTTATTTACTGAAAAAGAAAAGGTAATTGTCGAAAAAACAATCGAAATAGAAACATTAAAAGATATGCTTCATTATTTCAAATCATCGGGAGAACAAATCGCTTTATTAACCCGAAAGCCCAATACGGTATTGTATTATTCTGCCAAAGATATTCCGCTGTTTTATTTTATGGACGGAACGATATTATCAAAATTCAAAGCATTTGTCTGGCTAAATCTTTTAAATAAAGAACAAAAAAACATAGCATTTGAGAATTTTGTAATCGATGAATCCTTTTCTGAACATATGCAGAAAATAAAAAGCACTTATGAAAACGTAATCGTAAATGAAGTCTGGAACGACACGACTATCAATAGCAGCTTACAGCAAATTCTCTACTTTTATGAAGCCGGACTTTTGAATCTGAAAAACGCAAATGCACTTTGCAAAGATTTAAAAAGGATCATCGGTTTAATTCAGGAAAAATGTAATAAACCAAATTCTAATTTTGCCATTTATTACAATGAATTAATTCTCTTAAACAACAACATGCTGCTCAAAACAGATGAAAAATTCACCATGTTTGTTCCTTATACTTTATTAGGATATTTTATAACTGACAACGAAGAAAGCTGTAAAAATGTTCATCAGTTTTTTGAACAGCAAATTATAAATTCTAAGCCTTTGGGTCAATCCGGCATTAAAGAACAAAACTTATTCTTTAACAGAGCTATTAGAAAAATAGATTACTAAATTGCAAAGCAAAGAACAA
>SEBM01000832.1 GCA_004296145.1 Flavobacterium sp. | reverse complement strand
CTATAAGTACATCTAATGCTTTATAATATTCTATTCTACCAAAAAACAGCACATCAATATCTTCTTCTAATTTACATTCTTGCGGAAATATGAAATTCTCCAATAAACCTAGATAAATTACTTTTATTTTATCAGAAATCAAATTTGGGTGCTTTTTTAAGATTTCCTGTTTCATAAAATTAGAGGAAGATAAAAGTGTTACCTTACCTCTATAAATGAAATTGTATTGTGGTTTTAAAAAGAAAAAATCAAATTTTGAAAACCCACTATGAGGATCGTGATCGTGAACATAGAAAAGTATTTTCTCTGCAGGTACCAATTGAAATACAAAGAGGTTTACAGGATGGAAAGTTAGGAAGAGAACCGAATCAAATTTTATCTTTTTAACGAATTTTGCTATTTTGTAATATGATGCAGGATTTATAAAATCAAACGGTTTTCTCCTATCAAATGGTATTGATTGTACAATTAATTTTGGACCTGATACTATTTTTGTCCCGCTATTGGTTAAGACAGCAATATCCTGTCCTTCATCAATCAGGTGTTTAACAACAAGACGGAGATTATCCCCCAAAACACCATTGGTAGAGAATGATACTATTAGAGTTTTCATTTTTGTATTTTTTTATTCTTCAACTTCTACTCTTGTGTTTTTTACAATACATAGAAATATGAATGGATATAACGGAGATAAATGCCGTACGAAACTACCATAATCTGGTTCAAATAAACTTTGAACTATCATAAAAGAAATTACAAAAGAGAAAATGTTTTCGAATTCTTTGTGCCTGCTTTCGTTCAAGTAAAATTTCAAAAAATTATAGAAAAAAACGACAATTAGTAGGGTAAGGATAATATAAAAAGGTTTTAGAAGCAAAAATAGTGGAATGGGTACAATAAAAAAAACTAAAGTGACTATACTATTAAGAGACTCAGAAAGCAAATTACTTCCCTCTATATATGTCTTTATAATAGTTTGCCCAGACTCGATATCTCTATCAGTATTTGCACCCTCTCTAATAGCAGTAATTGAGGTTCCGAAAATATAATGATACACAAAATTCATTGCTAAATAAACGAGAGGAATCAAAAGAAGAAATTTTTTAGGAGACTTTATAATAAAAAGTTTAATCCCCCAAAACAATGCTATTGAAATAAACCAATACGTTCGAAAAAAATAAGCATAAAAAACCACGAATAACGTCCATATAATAAGAGATTTTTTTTCAAAATAAACAAAAGGTATTACAACTAAAAGAAAAAGGAGAAAATCTTTGCTATAAGTAGCTAAATATACCATCGCTATTGCACTATATGCTACAACAAGCATATAAGAAAAAAATGAAATGTACTCGATCGAATAATTTTTAAACAATTTAACGATTAATAAAAAATACGTAACGATACATAATAAAGG
>SEBM01000831.1 GCA_004296145.1 Flavobacterium sp. | reverse complement strand
GTGTTTTTGTTTTGTGGATATAAAGATAAGGGAAATTTTAAGTTTGTCAAGCTTTTTTTAACTTTTTTATTATTTCTTTTGCTGCCACTTGGCCAGATATGATTGCGGGTGGCACTCCAGGCCCCGGAACAGTTAATTGTCCTGAATATAACATATTCGTTACTTTGCTGTTTTTCATTTTTGGTTTTAAAAAAGCAGTTTGTTTCAAAGTGTTTGCTAAACCGTAGGCGTTTCCTTTGTAGGCATGATAATCTTCAACAAAATCATTCATGGCATAGCTGCGTTTAAATAAAATGTTGTTGCTAATATCGTTTCCGGTTAAATCTTTAAATCGCTTCACTAACAAATTAAAATATTCCTCACGCTTGGCTTCGCTATCTTCCAAACCTGGAGCAATGGGAATCAAAAAGAAAAGATTCTCACAGCCATCCGGAGCAACGCTATCATCGGTTACTGATGGGCAGCAAGCATAAAAAAGTGGCTTCGCCGGCCATTTTGCATCTGTATAAATTTCTTCTGCATGCTGGTCAAAATCCTCATCAAAGAATAAATTATGGTGCAAAATATTCTCTAATTTTTTGTTTAAACCAATGTAAAATAGCAAACAGGAGGGAGCCATAGTTCTGCTTTCCCAATATTTTTCATCATAGTTGCGATTTTCCTTCTCTAATAGTTTCTGTTCAATATGATGATAGTCTGCATTACCGATTATAAAATCAGTTTTAATAGTTCCTTTATTGGTAGCTAGTTCCGTTGCAACATTCTGCTTGACTACAATTTTTGAAACTTCAGTATTGAATTGAAATTTTACGCCCTGTTCTTCAGCTATTTGCTGCATCGCCGAAACAATTTTATGCATGCCTCCTAATGGATACCAGGTGCCTAAAACCAAATCAGCATAGTTCATTAAACTATAAAGTGCAGGTGTATTCTGTGGTGTTGCCCCAAGAAATAAAACCGGAAACTCCAGCAATTTTCTTAATTTTTCATTATTAAAAAGTTGATGCACATGTTTCCGCATATTGCCTAAAAGCTGCAGTTTTATTCCGCTTATGGCTAGGCGTGGATCAAAATATTCCATTACGCTGTGCGAAGGCTTGAAAACATACTCATTCATTCCTACATCATATTTATATTTGGCTTGTGCTAAAAATGAATCCAGATTTTTGCTGCTTCCTGGTTCCAGTTCTTCAAATAACTCATATAGCTTTTCTAAAGTAGATGGAACATCAAGCGTTTCTTGCTCAACAAAATAAATACGGTAGGAAGGATTTAACCTTTTAAGTTCATAAAAATCGGATGTGGTTTTGCCAAATATTTGATAAAAATTCTCGAAAACATCTGGCATCCAATACCAACTTGGCCCCATATCAAATACAAAACCATCTTTTGCCCAAGTCCTGGCTCTTCCACCGGC
>SEBM01000830.1 GCA_004296145.1 Flavobacterium sp. | reverse complement strand
ATATATAAGTATTTTTGTGTTAAAAAAAAACATGCTAAACCCACAAACAGGATTTCATTCCTATTATGTTTATATTCTAACAAACAAATACAGATCTGCTTTTTATATCGGAGTAACAAATAATTTAAAACTAAGATTGCAGCAGCACAAAGAAAATATAACTACTGCAAAAACATTTGCGTCAAAGTATGGTATTGAGTTTTTAATATACTACGAAAATTTTATGTGGATTCAAGAAGCGATTTCAAGAGAAAAAGAAATTAAAAAGTGGAGGAGGGAGAAGAAACTTGATTTAATTAAAGAGTTTAATTCGACTTTAGAGTTTTTGAATTTTCATTTTGAATAATAATTTGAATGAATTATAGCCACAGTTGTGTCATTTCGACGAAGGAGAAATCACATAAAGGTTTTCCAGCATTGTGGTTACGAGTGTGATTTCTCCTTCGTCGAAATGACACAAAATGAGATTAAAAAACGCAAAGTATATCACTTAAAAATCTTTCGCCACAGTTGTGTCATTTCGACGAAGGAGAAATCACATAAAGTTTTTCCAGCATTGTGGTTACGAGTGTGATTTCTCCTTCGTCGAAATGACACAAAATGAGAATAAAAAAACGGAAAGTGCATCACTTAAAAATCTTTCGCCACAGTTGTGTCATTTCAACAAAGGAGAAATCACATAAAATGAGAATAAAAAAACGCAAAGTACATCACTGAAAAATCTTTCGCCACAGTTGTGTCATTTCGACGAAGGAGAAATCACATAAAGTTTTTCCTGCATTTGGTTACGAGTGTGATTTCTCCTTCGTCGAAATGACACAAAGTACGAATAAAAAAAAATCACATTTAGTAAAAGCATTTGCTAAACTAAATGTGATTTTTTCTTTGTCTAAAAAGACAAAATATTTAGAATATTACAATTCCAAAGTTCCTTCAATACCGTCATCCATTGTTTTTCCGGTTACAAAAGCCGCTGTCATTTTTGCAATGGCAACCACTTTTCCGTGTTTATTGTTCCAGTAGTAACCATCTTCCGGAACTACTTTAATAACACTTAAATTTGGATCGTCAATCCCGCCTGGCATCCATACTTTTACAATTGGATCCCATAATTCTTCAATAATTTCTCTTTTGTAAAGAATAGTTGCAGTTCCGTGCAAAGTCAGAAACTTATCGTGTGGTGCCGCAAAAAAAATCTCTACAAGAGGATTTTGAGTGATTTCGGCATTCTGACTGCTGTTTCTGTCTGATAAAAACCATAAATGTCCCATGTCGTCAATTTTCTGAACCGACATTGGTCTCGATTGTAATCTGGTTTCTTTATAAGTACAAAACATGCATGTTTTTATATCTTCTGCAAGATCTTTTATTTTATCTGCAGCTAGTTCGTCTGTAAGGTCTTTATGATCTCCCATGGCT
>SEBM01000829.1 GCA_004296145.1 Flavobacterium sp. | reverse complement strand
TTTCGATTCTTCTACTCTCACAAAAGTTAATAAATTCGCTAAAGAAAATGAAGAGGACAGAGGGGTGAATTTGAGGTTTTAGAAATGACTTATACTATTAAATAGATATATAAAAGATTAACTAACCAGAATCAATTAATAACTAAAAACCAATTTAAAACATGAAGAAAGTATTTCACATTTTAGCCGCGATGTTAACCAGTTCTTTTGTATTTGCCCAGGAAGATAGTGAAACAACTACAGCACCAGCAACCAAATTTGGCGGATCTGCAGATGCTTATTATAAGTATGATTTTTCAAAACAAATGAATGGATTAACGAGCTTTACCAACTCACAGGATTCATTCGAATTAGGAATGGCGTCGATAGAAGCTTCTCATTCGTTCAAAAAAGGATCTGTTTTTGTAGACTTAGGATTCGGAAAAAGAGCAGGGGAGTTTTCATATAATGAAACAACAGATTTAGATATCACAGCAAAGTTTTTAATAAAGCAATTGTATTTTACATATGATATAACGGACAAGTTCAAAGTAGTTGCAGGTAGTTTTAGTACTCATATCGGATATGAATTATTAGATGCCGTAGATAACAAAAACTACAGTATGTCATACGCCTTTTCATACGGGCCATTTTTTAATACCGGTGTAAAAGCACAATATACATCAGGAAAATTTACAGCGATGTTAGGTATAACAAATCCTACTGATTTTAAATCAGCTATGGATGCCGGTACAAAGCAAAAAACATACATAGGACAAGTAGGTTATATAGGAGAGACAGGAAGTGCATATTTGAATTTTACATCAGGAAGTACTAACCCGGTTTCAGATGAGAACAAAACACAAATTGATTTTGTGGCTTCAAAGTCAATAAGCGATAGTTTCGGATTAGGATTTAATGCGACTTATGCTAAATCAAAAAATGATTTTGACAGTACATTAGATGGTGAATGGTTTTCAGTAGTTGGATATGCTAATTATTCGTTCAAAGAAACATTAAGCCTTGCATACAGAATTGAATATTTTGATGCAAAAGATGCTTTAAATCTTAATACTCTAAACGGTTCTAGTGTATTTGCAAATACAGTTTCGTTAAATTACAAAGTAGGTAACCTGACAATTATTCCTGAGTTGAGATACGATGCTGCTTCTGAAGATATTTTTGCAGACAGCGACGCGCTTCCAACAGGTGGATCATTCTTTGCCTTACTTGCTACAACATACTCTTTCTAGAGATAAAGATTGATATTTTTTTTTTTTTTGGAGCTGTCGAAACAAATTAATGTTTTGGCAGCTTTTTTATTGGATAGAGATTTGAGTTATGAGTTATGAGTTAAAAGTTATGAGTTATGAATTGTGGAAGAAAGATGAGTTATGAGCATTTGGTTATTCACAAAAAGCACAAATAAGACAATGTTGAAA
>SEBM01000225.1 GCA_004296145.1 Flavobacterium sp. | reverse complement strand
GAAATAAACTATATTTTAAATATTTTTTCATGGTCTTACTTGTTTGCTTTTTTAAGATTGTATTTTTTTAATAGATGAAGGTCTCCTGCTCCTGCAAACACAGTTGCCATAGAAGATTGTTGTTGGCAAAGCCCCATTGGTTCGCTCACACAGTTAACTACTTTTATAAAATCGATTCCCGGAAGATTGGCTTTATTACCGTTTTTATCAACTGCCCAGTCAATATCAATATTTGGATTTACTGCATTTACATAACCCCATTCAGGAGCCGTAAAATTCCATAATGTAGTTTGGTTCGGACGCGCTGGTGTAAAATCCACATCAAGCTTTGTTCCTTCATAAGTCACTTCGGTCTGCGTTTTCCACAAAGGATAAAACTCTTTTTTACCTTTAGGTCTTGCCAGATAATAGTTTTCTTCCTGATTGTTTTCACAATAAACATGCTCATAGTCCAGAAAAAGAGCGCTTGATGTCACTAAAGGTTCATCTGCTCCTTTTTTATGATAAGTAACTTTGAAATCTTTAATTGTGTTCGATTTAGTATGCTGACTTCCTGCAATTTCATACCATTCGTCTTCGTCTGGTTTTCCGTTTTTGTTTTTATCATACGCCACATAAATTAATCCTGGTGCAGGTGGATTTGCTTTAGGAATTTTAGGGTTCGAAAGATCGCCTCCATAAACTCTAAAATCACTTGCTCCTGGAATATTCACAACAGTATGATCGAATCCAACAATGATTGAACCTCCAAAACCTCCTAAATCTAACGGATATCCAACACTGGTTTTATCGATTCTTCCTAATGCTGTATTCATTACATCATCTTTAGAATTCCCTACTTTGTATAAATCGTTGGCAAACATTCCCGGTGCAGGATCAAAATCGAAAATTTTTGTGATGTAAGGATTGTAATCAACTGTTTCGTTTACAACATTTACAGTCGTATTTTTTGTTCCTTTTTTATCTCCTGACGTCACATTCAGAGTAAATTCATAAGAACCTGCGTAAATGGCTGTAAATCGTAAATCTTTTGTATTTCCTACAATAGAATCTGTAACCTTATCAACAGGATTTTTGGTCATAATCCATTGATAAACAGCATTGGTTCCGGCGTCTGAAGCCGCAATGTCTAAAACAGTAAAAGTTGGTGTCTCATACTTTTCCTGAAGTGTGATTTCAATTTTATTGGCATTTTCATCTGGTTTGTCATCGCTGCTGCAGCCAATAAAGGCAAATGCAAATGCCAGCAATAAAAAATGGGTAACATTTTTTTTCATAATTTGGATATAATAATTTGATTTGATACTAGTTAAAAATTATCGGGTCGGAATATTTTCGCCCAAAATATGCAGGTCATTTGCCCCCATAATTTCAGTTGAAGTTTCTCCCAGCCATCCCGCCTGCTGATTTAGTCCGTTGTAAACCTTTACAAAATCGATTGCCGGAAGCTGTATTTTATTTCCGTTACTGTCAATTGCCCAGTCGATATCAATCCCCGAATCATTGTCATTATTTGGGGCATTGTCGGCATAACCGTATAGAAAAGCATATTGAACAAAATAAGTTCCGTTACCGCTTTCGTCAACCGCATTGTCTGGTAATCTTGTTCCTTTAAAAGTAATAGTGGCCTGATCTTTAAGCCATTTTGGCCAATATTCTAAAGAATGATTAAAGGCATTATTTTGTGCCAGATAACCATCTTTTCCCTGATTGTCGTTCCAATAAATGTATTCCATATCCGGAAAAAGAACCGTCCCAGTTCCGGCACCCGGAACCGGAATTTTATTTGGATCTGGCCTGTGATACGTTATTTCATAATTGCGAATTGTCTTTTCCATTTTATGGCCTCCTCCTTCAATTTCGTACCATTCATCATCCGGAAGTCCGTTTTTGTTTTTATCGTACGAAACCATAATAACGCCCGCCTCACTGCTTCCGCCTCTCAATTCTGCATTCGGATTCGGGTTGGCTTCTGCCCAAAAAGCATTTCCTAAAACTCTAAAATCACGTTTTCCTTTAATGTTTACGATACTGTGATCAAAACCAAAAACCACATAACCGCCAAAAGCTCCAAGCGAAATAAGATCTCCGTTTTTCTTGGCCAAATAAGAGTTGGCTCTTGCTAACACTCTTTCAGCTGTATCACCGTCATTCGCCACCGGAAGATCATTTATAAACTGTCCCGGCGCTGGTTTAAATTCAAATACTTTAGCAATAAAACTCTTAAGTTCTTTTGCTTCTGTAGAAACAACTACCGTGACTTTTTGTGTCTGAGTGGTTTCTTTATCAGTAATCACAACCTTAAATTCATATCTTCCTTCCGCAGCAGCGGCAAACAAAGCTTCTTTTGAAGTGGTGTTGGTTAAGGAATAATTCTCTGACGAAACTTTTTCCATAGACCAATTATAAGTCGCGTCTGCACTTGCAGTTGTTTTCGAGCTTAAAGTCACAATCGTAAAACGCTGTGTTTTAATATCGTTTGTTTGAGATTCACCTCCGCCCGTTTCTGAATTATCATTGTCGCCTCCCGAACAGTTGGTCAGCATAATGGCCAAAACGGCCAATAGTGCTATTCGAAAATGTTTAAATAGTCTTAGATTCATGTTTTTTATTTTTTGGTTATAAAGGCAATATGTGCAGGAATATTTCCCGCTGTAGTTTTCCATTTTAGTTTTCCTTCTGGCGTAAAACAGTAGATGTAACCCGTTACAACATAGTTTTGCGCATCGGTGATGTATATTTCTTTGGTTTCGGGATTGACCTGAAGTCCGTACGGAATCATGATTTGATTATCGGTTCCGTCCGTAATAATTTTATCGCTGATAATTTTTTTGGTTTTCGTATCGAGAATTCCGTACGTGATTTTGTTACTGTTTGTGATATAACTCCAGGAAACGCTGTAATAATAAAGCTTGTCATCGACGAGACACATTCCTAAAGCCGGAATATCGAGCTGCATTTTTTTCTCGTCTGTTTGGGTATCAATAACAAAAAGATTCGACGGCGTGTTGTAGTAATCGCCACGTGAACTTACATAAATATCGCCACGGCTGTCGATCTGCATGCCGTAAAGATTGATGCCAACATCTATTTTTTTAGTTTCGGTAAACGTTTCCAAATCAATAACAGAAACCGTTCTGTCATAATTCGGAACTCTGTAACCACCGGAATTAGCCACATACAATTTTCCGTTACGTACCAACATTTGTTCCGGCTGATAACCAACATTTACTTTTCTTTTTATTTCTAAAGTAGTAGTGTCAATTTCGGCTACAAAACCAATTTCGGCATTGGGATCAATGGCAACTGGACCAGCATAGGAACTCACATACGCTTTATCTTTATAAAAAGCCACATAACGACAATTGGGAATATCTATTTTTTTGATGCGTTTTGCTGTCCATTTGTCCAGAACTTCCACTTTGTTCGAAACATTTATAACCGCATAAACTTTATTACCATAAATCTGAATATCGTTTCCAACATCGCCCAATTCTTTTACGACATTTGGATTTCTTTCGGAATAAACATCAGTCGTATAATTTCCTGTTCGGTAGTTAAAGACGTCAATACTGGCTCTGTTCATTCCCATATTACCTTCGTTCAGAAGATAAAATCCTTCAATGTTTCCGTCGCTTCTTGGTGCAGCAACACTAACGTCAGATGAAAGAAATATTGTTTCTTCTTCCCGACAGGAAACTAGCGAAACAATAAGTGTTAAACCAAATACTATTTTTCTAATGCTCTTTCTCATATCTCAAAACTGATTATAAATTTGAATGTTCGTCCCGGCATCGGATAATTGTAAATCACTTCATAATGCTGATTAAAAGCATTGTTGACTTCTACAGTTCCGTTTAGTTTGTATTTATTAAATGTGAAAGCCTTTTGAACTGCCAAATCGTGTGTGTACCACGGCTGTACTTCATTCACTTTAATATTATTGACATTTCCGTTATAGCGTTTTCCAACGTAGATAAAACTGTAGTTGAAATTCCATGATTCGTAACCCGCATTTAAAATTCCTGAACCGCTATGCCACGGCGTATACGGAATCTGATCGCCGTAAGAAGACAATTCTAAACCTGAAAATTTGGTAAAATCCTGACTTTGAGAATACGTATAAGTCAGATTTGCAGTAAGGTTTACTTTCTCAATATGAGCGCCCATATTTAGAACCGTTTCAATTCCTTTTCCTTTTACCTGTCCGATATTCGTCATCATCCAACGGAATAAATTTCCTGTCGGCGCTGCCACAATTTTGTCTTTTGTATTGGTATAATAAGCATCTGCCTGAATAGAAACTCGATCCAAGAAACTTTCTTTAAAAGAAAAATTATAGGTAAAACCAACATCATACTGGTTCATATATTCTGGTCTCAAAGTACTTGAACCAACCATTGTATAATACAAATCATTGAAAGTCGGCATTCTGAAAATTCGTTTTGCGAATGCCCTTAAATTGAAATCATATTTTTTGAAAGGAGTATATCCGAGGAATAAAGCGGGCGTAAATTCTGTTTTATTAGGAGCTTTGGCATTGAATTTTACTTCTTCAATAACGCGCGTTGCGAGTACATTTCCTAAAACCTTAAAACCTTCGTATCGATACGAAGTTGCGAGAGATACAAGCGCTGTGTAACGCTGTGGAAAAGAAAACTGCGTCTGGATTCCTTTTCGTGTCGCGTTTAATTTATTGTATTGAAAATCGGTTGAAAGCGAAACATCCCAAGTTGGTAAAATACTGTACATATTTACAGCCGAGAAATACGCTTCCTGCTGAAAATAACTATCATCAGACTGTGCGCCTTCCGTTACAATTTCACCTAAAACATTGGTTGTGTCACGCGCAATATAATGGGTATAATCATAAGCAAATTTTCCTTTTGCCTGAAATTTATATTTTTCTGAAACATCTTTGGTGAAAAAACCCTGCGCGAAAAAATTCTTGTCAAACTGCCTGAATCCGTCTCTAAATTTATTTTCTACAATCGCTCCGGGCGCACCTCTTTCAGAATCATAATAATATACTTTGGCATCCCATGAACCGTTGTTTATTTTTCCGTAAACACCAGATTCAAATCGGAACGCTTCAATATCACTATTGTATCTTGTAGCAGTGGTATCGTATGCAGTGCTTCCGTTAATATTTTTTCTTTTATACCTAAATTTATATTCACCGTTCGATTTGATATATTCTGAACTGACGCTCATACTCACTTTGTCGCTCAATTTTTGTTCCCATCTAAAGGAAGGATCATGATAATCAATC
This sequence comes from Flavobacterium sp., assembly GCA_004296145.1. GTDB lineage: Bacteria > Bacteroidota > Bacteroidia > Flavobacteriales > Flavobacteriaceae > Flavobacterium. The sequence goes on along the minus strand of SEBM01000225.1, from coordinate 1,540 downwards.
GACATCGTTTTATAACGAATCAGTAAATTTGATTTTTTAGCACCGGAAAAAACAGGACGTTTTGTCCTTAAATAAATAGCCGAAGCCGAAGCAAAATCTTTAGCAGACTGAAAAATTTCACTTTTCTGTCCATTATACATTGTCAGGGATTCCATGTCGTCAAGCGAATATTTTCCGAGATCGGTTACGCCGTTTTGCGCATTTCCAAGTTGGATTCCGTCATAGAAAACACCGACGTGATGCGTTCCCATATTACGGACATCAACTGTTTTGAGTCCGCCAACACCGCCATAATCTTTGATTTGAGTTCCGGCAAAATAACGCAGCGCATCGGCCACATTATGACTTGCCAGTTTTTCGAGCAGAACGCCCGAAAGACTTTGTACCGGAATGACTTCCTGATACGGTTTTCCTTTTAAAACAACTTCTTTTAAAACGCGCGAACTATCGGTCACTGTTTGTGAATGAAGCAAAAAAGGAAAAAATAAAATAAAAGCTAAAAGCGTTTTTCTAAAAATATACATCACGATTTATTTAAAAAAACTTTCGGTGATGTAATTACAAAAACATAGATATAAGCCTGCTATCCTGTAGCAGGTTACCATCTTGTGTCATCAACTTCATACCACGAAAGTTTTAAACTATGTGATCGTGGCAGGTCTCCTGACTTGTTCCATCTTTAAACGGCCTTCTCATCCCGCAGGGCGGGGCAATGGCATAAGTAATGTTTAAAGACTTGTATAGAACTTACAGTAGCGGGTCTGTTCAGGATTTGCACCTGATTCCCTTTTAACTATTTTTTCCTAAGAAAAAACAGACCAAAATCAGGCGCAAAGATATAACTGTTATATGGTGTCTGCAAGCCGGAATTACTTTTTTAGTAAATTAATGTAATCTGTCTGAGCAGGTTTTGCTTTCTCATTAAAAAAATTCTTTTTTTTAGTTTGTATTGATTGACTCCTTCTGTTCTGTCAATAAATGCCATTTTGTACTTTTTATTCTACAAAAACCATCAAACATCTTCTACTTAAAAACAGGTATAAATACGGGGTGCAGGTAAAAAAAAATGTTGCTACATTGTACACCCTAAACGGCTCTCAGTCATTGAAAACAGAGCGATTTATATTTGTAGTAAAAGCCTTAATGTAAAAGACAAATGAAATTAAGAAAAGGACAAAAAGTAATCTATACCGCAGCAAGCGGAAATTTTTACAACGCAACGATTATTGAAACTAAAACAGAGTTTACGCAATGCGTTGTAAAACGTAATTCTAATTTTTATTACGTTATTCAATTAGATCACCAAAACAGTAGTATGCCTATCATCTGCTGTGAACAAAGTCTTTCGATCAAAGAGAATAAATACAACGTAAGAAAAAAACTTGAAGAATTTAGATCTACTCCCTATCAGGAACTACAATCAGAGAATTTATTCCCTGAACTTTTGAGCACTTTTACACCGTCCAGAAAAGTTAAAGATAAATAGCTTTAACATAAATTATCAGGAATTTATAATTTAAACTTATTAAGATCTTATTAC
>SEBM01000828.1 GCA_004296145.1 Flavobacterium sp. | reverse complement strand
ATTAAAAAAGGCTTTTCGCACATCGGATTATTTTTTTTGTACTTGTTGTCTTTGTTGCCACTGCCCGTGCTACACTTTTTTGCAAGGTTGCTTTACTACCCACTCTATCATATTGTAGGTTATAGAAGAAAGGTGGTGAGAGGAAATTTGCAAAAATCTTTTCCTGAAAAGAGTGTTGAGGAAATCACTAGGATAGAAAGAAGCTTCTATAAGTATTTAGCAGATTTGATTTTCGAAATCATTAAATTAAACACAATATCGGAAGGCGAGCTACGTAGAAGAGTTAAATTCAATGGCCTAGACCAAATTGAAGCCTATTTTCGTAAAGGCGAAAGCGTATTGGCCTGCACTGGTCATTATGGTAATTGGGAGTTATGTATGTTAGCTTTGGGCTTAAACTTAACTGCCACTGAATATGTAATTTACAAGCCCTTATCAAGTGATATTTTCGAAAATTGGTTTCAAAAACTAAGAACACGTTTTGGGAATGAATTTGTGCCAATGCGACAAACTTTAAGAAAAGTAATTGCTACGAAAGACCAGCCAACGATGTTTTGTTTTGCGGCCGACCAAACACCAGTTAAAGAGGAAACTCAATATACCTTGCAATGGCTAAATCAGCCTACTGCTGTTTTGTTAGGATTGGAAAAAATAGCTCTGCAAACAAACAGACCGATATTTTATTTTGATGTAATCAAGGTTAAACGTGGTTTTTACGAAGTTGATTGTGTGCTTTTATGCGAAGAACCAAAGGCTACCGAAGGCCACGAGATTACCGATAAACTTTATGAGTTTTTAAATAAAACCATTCAAGCCAAACCAGATTTTTGGCTTTGGAGCCATAAAAGATGGAAATTTGTTAAGTAGATTGATATGGAGCCAAGTGTAGCGGTTGTAATTTTGAATTGGAATGGTAAAGATTTGTTAGAAAAATTTTTACCAAGCGTGGTGCAATCTAAGTATGGCAACTTACAAATAATAGTAGGTGATAATGCTTCTACAGATGATTCAATTGACTTTATCAAGACAAATTACCCTCAAATAACTGTTATTACGAACGATAAAAATTACGGTTTTGCTGGCGGATATAATCATATTCTAGAAAGAGTAAATGCTGATTATTTTGTGCTTTTAAACTCTGATGTTGAAGTTCCTGAAAATTGGATTGAACCAGTGATAACCTTAATGGAAAGCGACGAGAAGATTGCGGTTGCTCAACCAAAAATAAAATATCAGGTCCAAAAAAATCAATTTGAATATGCTGGCGCTGCTGGCGGATTCATGGATTTATATGCTTATCCGTTCTGCAGAGGGAGAATTTTTGATGAAGTGGAATTAGACACTAATCAATATAACACCAGCACAGATATTTTTTGGGCAAGTGGTGCAGCTTTTTTCATTAAAAGCAAAGCTTGGAAAGAAGC
>SEBM01000224.1 GCA_004296145.1 Flavobacterium sp. | reverse complement strand
TTTTTAACACTTCATTAATGTATTGTTAATTTTAAAGAATTAATTAAAAAATGTGCCTTTTATTATTTTTAATGAATTTTTTCATATAGAAAAACTTATTAACGAAAACGTTTGAATTTAACAGATTTTATTAATTTATGATAATCCTCACTCGAAAAGTGATGAATGTTTGCTAATTTTACACTTTAATACTTAAATAATGCCAAAAACAATAAAAAAAGTTGGTGTTCTAACCTCAGGAGGTGACTCACCAGGAATGAATGCCGCAATTAGATCAGTTGTTCGTACATGTGCTTATCATAATATTGAATGCATAGGAATTTACAGAGGTTACCAGGGAATGATCGAAGGAGATTTCAAAGAAATGGGACCAAGAAGCGTAAATAATATTGTAAACAAAGGTGGAACGATTCTGAAATCAGCTCGTTCAGTTGAGTTTAGAACTCCGGAAGGAAGAAAAAAAGCGCATGAAAATCTTTTAAAAGCAGGTATTGATGCTCTTGTTGTAATTGGTGGAGACGGAAGTTTTACCGGAGGATTAATTTTCAATTCAGAATATGATTTTCCAGTAATGGGAATTCCGGGAACAATTGATAATGATATTTATGGTACAAGTTTTACTTTAGGGTATGACACAGCCCTGAATACTGTTGTAGATTGTATTGATAAAATTAGAGATACTGCAAGTTCACACAACCGTCTGTTTTTTGTAGAGGTTATGGGTAGAGATGCAGGTCATATTGCTCTTAATGCCGGAATCGGGGCAGGAGCAGAAGAAATCCTTATTCCTGAAGAAGACTTAGGTTTAGACAGATTATTAGACTCACTTCAAAAAAGTAAGGCTTCAGGAAAATCATCAAGTATAGTAGTTATTGCCGAAGGTGATAAAATTGGTAAAAACGTATTCGAACTAAAAGATTATGTTGAAGCTAATTTACCGGAATACGATGTAAGAGTATCTGTATTAGGACACATGCAGCGTGGTGGTTCTCCATCTTGTTTTGATCGTGTTTTGGCAAGCCGTCTTGGTGTAAAAGCTGTAGAATCTTTAATTGAAGGAAAATCTAATTATATGGTTGGACTAAAAGAAGATAAGGTGATTTTAACTCCGCTGGAGCAGGCTATTAAAGGGAAATCTGAAATAGATAGAGAATTATTAAAAGTGGCTGACATCATGTCGACATAATCTAATATAAAGTTTAAAAAGAAGAGAAGTTTATTGTGAGGAAATTAGACTTTTTAATAGTGTAATAAAAACAAAAGCAAAAATTAAGTAAAATGTCAAAAGTAAAATTAGGAATAAACGGATTCGGCCGTATCGGAAGAATCGTTTTCAGAGAGTCTTTCAATAGAGATAACGTAGAAGTTGTTGCAATCAACGACTTATTAGATGTAGATCACTTAGCTTATTTATTAAAATATGATTCAGTTCACGGTCGTTTTGACGGAACTGTAGAAGTAAAAGAAGGAAAACTTTACGTAAACGGAAGAAATATCCGTATTACTGCAGAAAGAAATCCTGCTGACTTAAAATGGAATGAAGTTGATGTAGATGTTGTTGCAGAATGTACTGGTATCTTCACAACTGTTGAAACTGCAAATGAGCACATTAAAGGTGGTGCTAAAAAAGTAATTATTTCTGCTCCTTCTGCAGATGCTCCAATGTTTGTAATGGGAGTAAACCACGAAACTGCAAAAGCTTCAGACTTAATTGTTTCTAATGCTTCTTGTACTACAAACTGTTTAGCTCCTTTAGCTAAAGTTATTAATGATAATTTCGGAATTGTTGAAGCTTTAATGACAACAGTTCACGCAACTACTTCAACTCAAATGACATCTGACGGACCTTCTAGAAAAGACTGGAGAGGTGGACGTGCAGCTGCAATCAATATTATTCCTTCTTCAACAGGTGCTGCTAAAGCGGTTGGAAAAGTAATTCCTGAATTGAATGGAAAATTAACTGGTATGGCTTTCCGTGTACCAACTGCTGACGTTTCTACAGTAGATTTAACTGTAAAAGTAGCTAAAGAAACTTCTTATGAAGAAATTATGGCTGTATTGAAAAAAGCTTCAGAAAATGAATTGAAAGGTATCCTTGGATATACTGAAGATGCAGTTGTTTCTCAGGATTTCATTTCAGACAAAAGAACATCTATTATTGATGCTACTGCAGGAATTGGATTAAACTCTACTTTCTTCAAATTAGTATCTTGGTATGATAATGAGTATGGATATTCAAGCAAATTGATTGATTTATCTGTTCATATCGCAGGTTTAAAATAATATTATATATTTTTGCAAAATCCCGTTATCTTCAAATAACGGGATTTTCTTATTTTGTTACGTCTTTAATTAATGTAAAAAACACACTTATTTGAAGAAAAACTAATCCAAAAACTAAAAGAAATGAAATTAATTGTTGATAGTGGATCTACTAAAGCCGATTGGATAGCAATAGATGATAATGGAAAAGTATTATTCACCACACAAACTTTAGGATTAAATCCTGAAATTCTTGACGGTCCAGAAATCGTAACAAGATTAAACGATCGTTTTGATATTTTACAAAACAAAAAAAATGCAACACATTTGTTCTTCTACGGAGCAGGTTGTGGAACAGAAAGAATGCAAAAAGCATTGACAGAAATATTCAGAGAATATTTTACAAATGCAATTGTTGAAGTTCACGAAGATACTTATGCAGCAGTTTATGCAACAACTCCAAAAGGAGAAGAAGCGATTGTTAGTATTTTAGGAACAGGTTCTAACTGTAGTTATTTTGATGGTAAAGTATTACATCAAAAAGTACAATCGTTAGGATACATTGCTATGGATGACTGTAGCGGTAATGTTTTTGGAAAAGAACTAATCAGAAAATATTATTTCAATAAAATGCCTAAAGATCTGGCTGTTGAATTTGAAAAAGAATATAACCTGGATGCTGATTTTATCAAAAACAAATTATATAAAGAACCAAATCCAAACGCGTATTTAGCTACTTTCGCTAAATTCCTGATCAAACATAAAGACACTGAATTTTGCAGAAAAATCATCTTCAAAGGGATGAAATCTTTTGTAAAAAACTACATCAAACAATTTGATAATTGTAAAGAAGTTCCGGTACATTTCGTAGGTTCTATTGCATTTTATTTAAAAGATGAATTGCAGGAAACATTTGACAAATACGAATTGAAACTAGGAAATGTATTAAGAAGACCGATTGACGGATTAATCGCTTATCACGTTGCTAACCAATAGTTCCGGTTTTATGGAAATCGCGATTATCGCGCATGATGGAAAAAAAGCTGATCTGATTGATTTTTTAATTAGAAATGAAGCTGTTTTACATCATGAAAAAATAAAACTAATTGGTACGGGAACAACCGGAGGAAAAGCAGAAGCTGCGGGTTTTAAAACTCAAAGAATGCTTTCTGGTCCTTTGGGCGGTGATGCGCAGATTGCAGGAAGAGTGGCAGAAGGTATAACACAAATGGTTTTCTTTTTTAAAGATCCATTGTCAAGCCATCCTCACGAAGCCGATATTAATATGCTGATTCGTGTATGCGATGTACATAATGTGCCGCTGGCAACCAATGAAGCAACGGCACAATTATTATTAGATGCTATTGCACTGCAATTATAGAAATCTCAACATTTACATTTTTTGGCAGACAAGCCACTTGAACCGTTTCACGAGCTGGAGCGGTTTTTTCGTTAAAATAAGATCCGTAAATTGCATTTATAGCAGCAAAGTTATTCATATCCATAATGAAGATAGTGGCTTTAACAACGTTTTCAAAAGTCATGTCGGCAGCTTCCAGAATTGCTGCAATATTTTCCATTACCTGCTTTGTTTCATCATTGATATTGTCCGTGATTATTTCTCCGGAAGCCGGATTTATAGCAATTTGCCCGGAAGCATAAAGTGTATTTCCTGATAATACTGCTTGATTATAAGGTCCGATTGGAGCTGGTGCTTTTTCAGTAAAGATTATTTTTTTCATAGTAATTTGATTTTAATATGCGAATAGATGTTCAAACCATTATATTAAATAATGGTTTGAATAATTTTATCAATCTAAAATACGATTTTTTATCTATTAGAAGTACTTCGTTTGTTCCATTTGATGTCACTAAGAACACCAGATTTGATTCCGATGAAGAAATTCCAGTTAGAATTTGTTCCAAGCGGACTCCAGTTAAAAGCCATTCTCCAGCTTAACAAATCTCTTTCAAAACGGAATTGGGTAAATGTAACTCCTTTTTGTACAAAGTCATAACCGGTAGAAACCCCGCCTTTCCATTTCGGAGTAATATCCATATTGGCAGAAATCATAATTGAGTTTCCGGTTATTTTACTTTCACGATTGAGATTAGAATAGGTTAAGGAATAAGCCATTGTCATATCCCATGGGATTTTAGAATTAAAAAATTCTGTAATCACATTTTCTTCATCATCATTTTTATCGTCTGCAAACTGACTGTTTCTGGTGTCATTCAAATCAGTATTTGTACCAAACAAATCATCCTTTCGACCACCATTCCGTTCGCTTTGTTTATTTTCCTCTTTTCCGCCTTTATTAGAGAACGAATAGTTCATTGTTACATTGGCACTGGTCATTCTGAATAAACTTCCGCCATTGTCAATATTATAAGTGTTTATTCTTGTTCCTGAGTTGTCAATAGCATAAGGATCCAGAGTAGCTCCAAAATTGACATTCATTTTGTTGTCAAAAAATTGAGTTCCACCGCTTACAAGTACAGGCTGCCATGCCAATATTTCTTTACCGTTGGCATTAAAATTATAGCTGGTACTAAAATTTAAATTGTTCAACAGCATAATCTTTTTAGGTTCTGTCTTTGTACTGTCACTGTCTCTTACTTTAGCTTCAAAAGTATTGCTTAAAGCAAATCCAACTATGTTTGAGTTATCCTTACTAGGTACACCATAAGCACCATTTTCAAATCGTGTATATTGTGTTGTAATTCTACCCGAAGCATCTACGGTATAATTGTCATAGTATTTTTCAAAACTTGGTGTATAAGAATATGTTACAGAAGGTCTCATGACGTGACGTATCGACTGAATTCTTTTATCATCACCAAAATTGAAAGTTCCGTAAATGGTAGTTCCTAAATTTGAACTGAAATTATAAGTTCTGAAGGCATCAAATCCGTTGACTGTTTTATCAACAACCCTGCTTTCTTCCAGGTCATAACTTCTGTCGATAGTTTTAGTAACCCACGTTTCCTGGTAGTTTGTAGAGGCTCCCGCACTGAAATATTTAAATATTTTAAAGTTAGTACTAATCGGAATACTGTGTTGCATACCAATTTGTGCATCTCTGAACATTTGGGGCTTGAAAAACAAAGAATCTGTAGTGACAATGTTATTCTTACCGCTCAGGTTATATTGCAGGTTTATGTTTTTTATAAGTCCTTTTTTAACACCGTCTTTCCCAACAAAAGGATACACACGATCAATACTTGCCTGCAAAGTTGGTAATGTCATATTGATTACCTCCGTTTGCGTATTTTGAGAGTGTGTTGCTGTTAATGAAAGTCGCGCCTGCGGAATTGTATTGAATGTTTTATTATAAGAAACCGATGAACTCAGCGTATTATTAAGGTTAGATCCAACGTTTGCCTGATTAATGGATTGCTTAAAATATTTACTACTACCTAGGTTGACAGAAGCAGAAAAAGTCGAATTAGGATTCGATTTCGTGTCTTTTGAGTGTGACCATTGAATATTGTAAATATTTTGTTTGGAATAGTCAGGATAACCTCTTTCGCTGCTAATTAGGTTTTCATAGCGGATATTAACATTTCCTCTGTATTTATACCGCGTTGCATAGGCTGATTCAAACCGGAGGGCATAACTTCCGTTTGTATAATAATCACCGAGAACCGTTAAATCATAATTGTCGCTTAAAGCGAAATAATACCCCATATTCTGAAGTGAAAATCCACGGGTATTCGAATCATTGTAACTAGGAATAATTATCCCTGAAACACTTTTTTCCTGACTCATAGGAAAATAAGCAAAAGGCAATGCCAAAGGAGTAGGTACGTCGGCAATAACCATATTGGTAAGTCCTACAATTACTTTTTTTCCCGGAATAAATTTTACTTTGTTGGTTTGGAAATAATATTCAGGATTATCAATGTCCTTAGAAGTTGTAAAACGCGCACCTTTTAAGAAATAAACAGAATCATTTTCTTTTTTGGTTACCGCAGCTTTTATTTTGAATTCTCCCTGTTCTGTTCTTGAATTGTAAATTAAGGCTTTTTTGGTCTTAAAATTAAATCGGATCGAATCGGGTTGTACTTCGCTTGCTCCTTGCTTAAAGTTTGGATATTGAACCAAAACCCCCGCAGAATCTTTTATTCTTCCGGCATAGACTTCGTCTTTTTCGTAGTCAAGTACGATTATACCCGATTTTAATTCTACATCTTTGTAATAGAGCTCGGCTTCATTATAAAGCGTTATGGTTTTCTTTTTTTGGTCAATTTTAGCATAATCCTTAGCAACGTACTTCACTTTTCCGTCAAGAAAAGTTTTTTTAGGCCTGACCGTATCAAGTTTTATCGTATCTTTTGATATGATTTCAGGTTTTTCTTGTTGGGTTGTGGTTTTATCTGTTTGTTTACCAGTTGGTAACGTAGTTTTTTTTGGTTTTATCTCTTGCGAATATAGATTACCACATCCTATTGTTAGGAAAAATGATATTAAAACGATATTAAATAAGTTTGTGTGCAAAGGTATAAATGCTATTTTTGTAAAAGTATGGCTTGTTTTTTGACGTGTCAAACTTACATATAATT
>SEBM01000827.1 GCA_004296145.1 Flavobacterium sp. | reverse complement strand
AGAAACCAAATAAAAACAAGTTTAATTATAAAAATGAAAAAAGGAATAATTGTTCTTTTAGCGGCAACTTTAGGTTTAGCTGCTTGTAACAAAGAAAAAAAGGGAGCGGGTGGTTTGTTATACACTATTCACCATTCTGAAGGAAATGAAAAAATTAAAGAAGGTGATATCGTTAAAATGAACTTTATTCAGAAAAATGATAAAGATTCGGTTTTAGGCAGCACTTATGACATGGAAAGCCCTCAGGTATTTCCTGTTCAGAAAAAAATGTATGCTGGTGATATGAATGATGTACTAACTTTATTTGGAGAGGGTGATAGTGCAACTTTCAAAGTAAACCTTGATACAATGGCTTTCTATAGCAAACAACCTAAGCCAGAGCAATTCAAAAATGATAAATACATCACTTTTACTGTAAAAATTGAAAAAGTATTCGCTAAGAAAGCGGGCGAAGCTGATTCAACTTTCAACAAAAGAGCTGGTGAGTTTTTCCAGGCTGATTTCAAAGCAAGTGCTGATAAAAAGAAAAACGCGGAAGAAGGAAAGTTAAAAGCCTACATTGCAGATAACAATTTAAAAACAACTACTTCGGCAACCGGTCTGCAATATATTATCAAAACTCCGGGTAACGCAGAAAGAGCCGCTTTAGGCGATACCGTTACTTTAAGTTATACAGGTAGAGTTACGAAGAAAAATGATAAAGGAAAATACCCTATTTTTGATACCAGCGATGAAAAAACTGCTAAAGAAGAAGGTAAATTTCAAGCAGGAAGACCATATGGCCCAACTAAAATGGCTATTGGATCAACTATCCCTGGTTTTACAGAAGCAATTCAGTTAATTGGTAAAGGTGGTAAAATTACAGCCATTATCCCTTCAAAACTTGGATATGGTGAGCAAGGCGCTCCTCAGGTAGGTATTTTACCATACAGTCCAATCGTTTTTGATATCGAAATTACTGACATCAAAAAAGGTACAGCACCAACTCCTGCAGCCCCGGCAGCACCTGCTATTAAATAAGAAGTTTATAATCTAATGAATAAAAAATCTTGCCCAGTAATATTGGGCAAGATTTTTGTGTTTAAAAGCCTGCCAAACGACGAAATGAACACAAATTAGGTTCATGGTCTACAATACAATCTAAACAATAATGAAAAGAACATTAATAATTTTATTTGCTGCAATTCTGGGTCTAACTGCTTGTAATAAATTTGAAAAGGGCGAGGGAGACATGACCTATAAAATTTACAAAAGTGAAGGAAAGCCTAAAATTCAGGAAGGCGATTTCATTAAGTTTAATGGAATACAGATGATTGAGACCAAAGATGGAGACTCAACGCTAGTGAATACTTACGATAATGAACGCCCGGCATTCTTCCCGGTAACGAAATCGATGTTTAAAGGTGACCTGGTTTCTGCATTGAAG
>SEBM01000223.1 GCA_004296145.1 Flavobacterium sp. | reverse complement strand
TTTCAGGATATTCTGTACTGCTGTGAAACCTTACGTTTTCCAATAAAAAATATCTGCTATCTTTGGAATTCAATAAACAAACAATAAGATAATAATGTATAATTTTAAAAACGATTATTCTGACGGCGGTCATCCCAATATTTTAAAAAGATTAGTAGAAACCAGTGCGATACAACAGCTTGGTTATGGAGAAGATGAATACTCAGAACAAGCCAAAGCAATATTAAAAGAGAAAATAAAAAACCAAAATGCAGTTATATATTTTCTTTCTGGAGGAACGCAAACCAATTTAATAGTTATTTCATCATTGTTGCGGGTGCACGAAGCTGTAATTAGTGCCAGAACGGGACATATAGCAGCCAATGAAACCGGAGCAATTGAGGCCACGGGACATAAAGTGATTACCGTTAAAGCACCAGACGGAAAATTAAATCCTGCGCTTGTACAGAAAGCACTTAACGAATATAGTTTAAGACCACATGTGGTAAAACCCAGAATGGTCTATATCTCTAATTCTACTGAAATCGGGACAATTTATACCAAATCAGAACTGGAAGAATTATCGGCTTTCTGTCGTTCAGAAAACCTGCTTCTTTATATGGATGGTGCCAGACTTGGACATGCACTGACTGCAGAAAATAGTGACGTTACTTTGCAGGATGTAGCAAAACTTACCGATATGTTCTACATTGGAGGAACCAAAAACGGTGCACTTCTTGGAGAAGCAATTGTATTCAATAAACCCGAACTTGCCGAGGAATTTCAATATGTATTAAAGCAAAAAGGGGCGATGCTTGCAAAGGGACGCGTGCTGGCGATCCAGTTTTTAGAATTATTTGAAAATGATCTTTACTTCAGGCTTGCAAAACACGCTAACGTGATGGCAATGCTATTAGCAGGTGCAGTAAAAGAAAAAGGCTACGGCTTTCTTACGGATTCGACAACGAATCAGATTTTTCCAATTCTTCCAAAGAAAATAATAGAGAAACTATCCGAAAAATATCTTTTTTATGTATGGAAGGATATTGATGAAGAACATTCAGCGATAAGACTGATTACTTCCTGGGCCTCAGAAGAAGAAAAGGTAGATGCGTTTATTCTGGATTTGAAAAACATGTAATCTTTCTAACTTTCTTAATACCAAAAGTTCTTAGCTTAGTTTGGTTTTACAATTGTCTCCATAAAAAATAGTATGAAGACAATTGTAAAACCTTATTTTATGCTTTAATAATTTTTTACTTTTGCGCTTTTTTATTTTATGAAATTACTATTTAGTTTTGCGATTTTTATTTTTTCTCTTTTTTTAAACGCACAATCTGTAAACGGAACTGTTACTGATGTTAATGGAAAACCTTTATCTGATGTTTTAGTTCGAAACTTGATTTCGAAAACACACGCGCATACTGATATCAACGGAAAATTTACTTTAGAAGAGACCAAAACAGAGGATAGTATTCAGGTTTCTAAACAAGGATTTATTACACAGAAAATTAAACTTTCGTCGAATGATTTTCTTGCTATTCAATTAAATCAAAAGCCTTTTTTATTAGAAGAAGTCACCATAACAAACAATCTGAAATATTTAAATACAATTTCTAAAATTGATTTAGAAATTCAGCCCATATCCAATTCACAGGATTTACTGAGAAAAGTTCCCGGACTTTTTATTGGCCAGCATGCGGGCGGGGGAAAAGCAGAACAAATTTTCCTAAGAGGTTTTGACTGCGACCACGGAACCAATATTAATGTTACCGTTGACGGAATGCCTGTCAATATGGTTTCGCACGCACACGGTCAGGGTTACGCCGATCTTCACTTTGTAATTCCGGAAACGGTTGACAATATTGATTTTGATAAAGGTTCCTATTTTGTTGATAAAGGAGATTTTAGTACCGCCGGATTTGTTGGTTTTAATACCAAAAATGCACTGCAAAATAGTTCTCTCTCATTTGAAGGCGGACAATTTGATACTTTTCGTACTGTGGCTTTGTTTAATTTATTAAATAAAGAAAATCAGTCCGCATATTTTGCCGGAGAATATATGATGACCGATGGTTATTTTGATGCTCCTCAGAACTTTAACCGAATCAATTTGTTTGGAAAATATTCGGCAAAAATGACTAACGGAGACAAACTTGCACTTTCTGTTTCTCATTTTAAAAGCCGATGGGATGCGAGCGGACAGATTCCGGATCGTGCAGTAAACGACGGAACGATTTCGCATTATGGCGCAATTGATTCAAATGAAGGAGGAAATACCGGCAGAACAAACTTCAATTTGCAATATGATGCCAAAATTGATGAAAACACGCATATTAAAAATACTGCATATTTAAGTAAATATGATTTTGAATTGTATTCGAATTTTACTTTTTTTCTGAATGATCCGGTAAATGGTGATCAGATTAAACAAAAAGAAAATAGAACAATCGTAGGTTTTCAGTCCGAATATAATCAGAAAGTAAGTGAAAAATGGCTTTTTAAATTAGGTGCCGGACTTCGAAATGATAATAATAAAGATGTCGAATTATCACATACTTTAAACAGAAAAACGGTTCTGGATTATTTAAGTTTAGGAAATGTAAATCAGACGAATTTATTCTCTTACAGTAGTTTGGAATTTATTTACGGAAAATGGTTAGTAAACGGAGGTTTGCGTTTGGATTATTTCAAGTTTGGTTATGAAGATCAGCTACCGACAACATATAATAATCAAACCCAGACTAAAGCAATTGTGAGTCCGAAACTGAACTTTTTGTACACTCAAAATGAAAAATTGCAGTATTTCTTAAAATTAGGAAAAGGTTTTCATAGTAATGATACTCGTGTTGTTGTAGCACAAAAAGGCGAAAAAATCCTTCCCGAAACTTATGGTGCAGATTTAGGAATTAACTGGAAACCTTTTCCAAGAATGATTATCAATTCTGCAGCCTGGTATTTATATCTGGCGCAGGAATTTGTTTATGTTGGAGACGAAGCGGTTGTAGAACCAAGCGGAAAAACAGAAAGAAAAGGTTTTGATTTTGGTTTTAGATATCAATTAACCAACTGGTTATTCTGGAATACAGATTATACATATACGCACGCAAGATCGATAGACGAACCAAAAGGAAATGATTATTTACCACTCGCACCGGTTCATACTGTAATGAACGGATTTTCGGTAAAGGATTTAAAAGGATTTTCAGGAAGTTTGAGAACAAGATTTTTAGGTGATCGTCCGGCGAATGAAGATAATTCTGTAATCGCAAAAGGATACTGCATCACGGATTTCTCTGTCAATTATCAGATTAAGAAAGTTTCGATAGGCGTAAATATTGATAATATTTTCAATACAAAATGGAAAGAAACACAATTCTTAACTGAATCGCGATTAATTAATGAAGCTGATCCTGTTGAAGAAATTCATTTTACAGCAGGAACGCCTTTTAATGCCAGACTGATTTTAAAATATAGTTGGTAATTGTTTTAAGATCAGAGAAAAGCTGGGATAATCTATCTTTGTTTATAAGTTATGAAATGGAAAATCATCACATGATTAATTCCAAAATTTAAAGTTATAAAAAATGACGGAAGTTGCTATCATTACATATTTTTGTAATAGATAAAGTAGTCAATCCCTTAATATCAAAAAACCATGAACAATATATTTTCTGCCAGCAGCCAAATTGATAGGGTAGCTACTTTCTCTGAGCTTATGCATACAGACTTTATGGGAGAAGTAAATGCGTTATGCTGGTACAGAAATCTAGACGGCGATTTTAACGAAATTGTAAGCCAACTTTGTTTAAAAGAAAATATAACAGAAGTTTATCCTGAAGATTTAGCCGCACTCCAACTTTCAGAAAAGGGTAATATAGCAAGGGAAATAATCTTAAATGATTTACAATTATTAACTGATTTTGGTGCTTCTCCTTCTCTTAATTTATTAAAATGTTATGAACGAGATGATGAATTTGATTTCATATCCACTGACGTGTATTCATTTCATGTTGATCGTTCACCCATTGCAACAGATACTTTTTTATGTACCTATCACGGAGCGGCAAGTGATATTATTCCTAATTCGCAGGCAGAACAGAAAATTCTAATTCCGGAAATACGGACAAAACTAAAAGAACTGCATGATGGAACAGCCGAAGAATTTGAGAGTTTCTTGAAGGATAATTATTTTGATTTGCATTATGAGGTAAATGAGCATGCAGAACCTGTAAATTTAGGAGTAGGACATCTTTGGCGACTGGCTGTGGATCATCCAAAACAACAAGTGTTGCCTTGTATTCATAGAGCACCAAAAGAAAATGAAGGGGAGTACCGTTTGTTATTGATTTGTTAGAAAAAACTTTCGGTCTTTCGTTGTGCAACTATTTTAAAAAGAAAAGAATCTGATTTTCAAGACATAATAAATAACATAATTGTTTTTACTAATAAAAAAGAACCCGGTTTCAATCTTTGAAACCGGGTTAAATAATAAATAAAAACAAGCTTTATAAAGAGTATCTTACTCCGTCCTTGGAATCTTGACGCTAACTGATTTACAGTATAAGGTATTGAAGAAGGTTTTTGGAAGGTATAAGTTTGATCTCCTGTTGCAACGCCTCCAAGATTTCCTGATTTTGTAAGTCCAAGACTTGCTGTTGAGTTATGCAGCTTACAAAGCACTAATCTTCACAGAACTGGCTTTATCATTAAAACTTCCTAAACAGCCGTTGTTTCCTGTTATTGTTACAGATTCTCCTCCAAAATTATCGTTTTGATACATTGTAATTTTGTAACCCGATTCTAACCGAACAGATGACAAATCATCATTTGCAATACCATACGATTTTAATTGAGCTAATGTATAATTACCAACAGGCAAGGCAATTGCATAACCAGTATAGTTACAGTTTTGATAAAGTGTTACAATACCTCCTGCGCCATTATTGTATTTGTTGTTGATATAAGTACGTGATAAATTGCCTACACCATCAAAATAATTATCGGCTAATTTAGCAGGATCTGTTGCAAATTCGCCCGTTTGTACAATGGCGTCATTTCCGTCATTCCATGCCCACGGAGCATTGGCACCACCAGTTTTAAAATCATTTCCTTTAAATCCGCCGGCCGGGCTGGAAAATAATTCTGTATTAAATCGTTGGTCCCATAAACCTCCGCTTTCAAAAATATCTACAAGTTTATACTCTACATAATTGTCATAATTATCAGATGGTATCTGTGCAGTTCCCGTTGCAGAAGGATAGTAGATAATTCCATCTCCGTCAATATCGTGCTGTGGCCAGGCTTTCAAACTATGTCCTTTAGAATCCTGTGCGGTAACAGGGTGTAATTCTCCATTATAATCTCTCATTTGCAAAGTTCCATCAATGCTTTCCAATCCATTTACAAAAGAACTTCCGGTTGGAACGTATGAAAAGAAATCGGAATGGCTTACCGTAACGGCACCTTTTAAAGAACCATAATTTGAGCCATCTTTTTCAATAATCATTAAAACACCTTCCAAATCATTTTCATGTTGGTCTAATGAGTATAAAAGAGGATTGTCAGTCCAGTCTCTCGGAGAAAAAAAGGCATAAGTAATATACCAGTGCGTTTTGGATTCTACTATCGAATAGTAGCAATGTGCAGCTAAAGAATTGGCAAAAGCAGGAAGATTATTCCAGTTGTTTTCGCCATTCCAGTCATTATCATAATTAATCGCAGTAAGGTAATCTGATTTTCCTCCTTCGGCATAAGTTCCTGTAGCATCAACATCTTTATAATGAATAGGAGCCCATCTTCTTGCCAGATCAGAAGTTGCAGATAAACTGCTTTTTTTTGTTAGGTTTTGCTGTTCTTTTGCCACAGAGTTTGTTTCTGTTTCATCTAATGACGTGTCCTGACATGAAATTGCAAGTGCCGACAACATCATAATTAATACTTTTTGTAATACCTTTTTTGGATTCTGTTTTTTCATAATTTTAGTTTTAATTGTTTTTTATAACCTATTGCAATAATTAACTGTTGGAAACTTTTTTCTGAAAATTTAATAGAAGCTTTATTTGAATTATAATTCTTACTGATTGTAAGTACCGTAAAAGATAAAAATACTTTGGCTTTAGTTGGTTGTGTGCTTTCAGCGGTTAAAATACCGCAAGCTGAGCCGTTAAAAGTTACAGTTAATTTACTTAAAGCTGGTAATAAGAAAAATAGTTTGGCTGATGATATCGAGCATGATAATTACGAAGGCATAGTAACTAATTCAGTTGACTTAGCCAAAAATAGCTGGGGAAGTGCAGTAGGAATTGCTAAAATAGCTGAATGGAGTACCGACGCGATTGCTGATATCGGAATTATCTCTAAAACTGGTAGGGTAGCCACCAAAGTAGGAAAAATGTCTACTACTCTATCATCAGTAGCTAGTAAAGTGGCTGTGCCATTTTCTATTTTAGGTACTGGTATAAGTGCAGTTGATGCAAAAAATGCTAATAGTCAAGTGCAAAGTAAAAAGCAACAAATTAACAGGTTGAATATTGCTATTGCAACATCTAAAAATCCAAATTCAGCTAAAGCTAAACAAGCTAAAGAATTACTGAATAATCAATTGAATACTTTAAAAACTAACAGAGATCTGAAGACTGTATCTTTCGGATTATCGGCAATTTCTTCGGCTACATTGCTGTTATGCAGTATCTGCAGCTTTTTAAAGAGCTCAGTGTCGCTTTCACGAATCTGTATGGCCAGCACCCCTTGAGCTGGTGAGGGAATAAATTCCATTGGCTCAAGTTCCTCGACGTAGAATTCGCTCAGGTCAATACCCAAACGCTGAACTCCTGCCTTAGCAATCATAATCGCATCGTAATCTTCATCGCGAAGCTTTTGAA
>SEBM01000826.1 GCA_004296145.1 Flavobacterium sp. | reverse complement strand
CTACATATCTTTCTATAAAATTGTCTTTTTCCTTTGCTGTTAAAGTCTTTTGCCTTGCTAAGTAAGCTGCATAAGTGCTATCATTTTTTACGATATGAATCGAATTTAGGTCTTTAATAACTTCCAATAAGGAGTCGGTTTTATCAGTTTGATAAGCAATTTTAAGATTTTTAAGTACGGTATCTTGTTGCTTAAAAGTCAACTTTTTAAAAGTTTCCACATCTAAATCTTGCTTTATAGCTTGTTGAGCTTTTTCAGTAAACTCTTTTCCAATGCCTGCTTTAGCCAAAGGGTCGCCAATGCTATCTATTATCGCTTTTCGCTTTTCTTGTGCTTTGGCAATATCAGTTTCCGTTTCTTTTTTCGTTTTTTCTATAGCCCTAGGAGGTGATACAACCAAAAAATAAACAATGGAAACGAAGATATACATACTTACCGGATTAATGTATCGGGCTCTTTTTCCCGCTAGATAATCCAATGTAACCTTCCCAGGTTTAGTTAATAAAGGCTTTAATGTTTGAAAAAACTTATTGTCAAAATGAAAATAATGAGCAATACTGTGACTGATGAATTGCCAAAAATTCTCTTTGAGTTCTAAATTAGGTTGCCCACATCTACTACAGTAATGTTCTTCAACATGAAATCCGCAGTTTAAACAATTATGGTCTCTTCTGTATTTTCCGTCAGACATATTTTAATATGTTAAATCGTCACAAAACTTACCGCGATAACAACCAAGAAACAAATGGTAAGTACAATATTGTAAGCAAAACTTAAGAAAAACATTTTCAAAACAGTTATCCACCTTGTGCTACCATAAAAAGTTCTTAATGAGCGATAGATATACCAAATGATGTAAATACCGCACAAAATGCCTAGCCAAGCATCAATTTCATAAACAAAGCTAAATAACCACTGCAATAACATGGTAGCTAAAATGCTCAAGAAAATTGCCGAATGTAAATGGAATGAATAGATCAAATGCTCATAGTAATATCTTTTTTTATTGATATATACTAATTTTAAAATCAATGCAAACATTGGTAGTAGCAAGAACATCATTTTAGGGATGTTATGGAGAAAATCTTCTAAAAATTTCTCTTCTGGATTTTCATATTGGTCTAATTCAATAATCCTTTTGATAAAATAGCGTTTAACAAAACCATCTCTTTTGTCTTTTGCCAAGGCAGCCTGATTTGTTTCGTATTGTACAACTGAGGTATCATTAGTTTTCCAGTTATTTGAAAAACCTTTCTTTTTTCCTTTTCCAAATCTAATACTTGGGCCGTCATCTGTTTTCTTTCCAGATTCTTCTGCAGCAATAGTTTTTTTAATAATGCTATCACGCAAACCATTACCATTAGGGATATATTTTAGGCTTTCTTTAATATCATTTATTTCATCGGGGCTAAGTACCTTTTTTGCAACAGTATCC
>SEBM01000825.1 GCA_004296145.1 Flavobacterium sp. | reverse complement strand
GTTGTTAGCATATAAAATAGTTTTAGTATCAAACGGTATGGTTATATTGTTACTGATAAAGTTAATTATTAAGAAATCTTCCTTATTTGAAGTTTTCTCTAACATTTTTAAACTATTGCTTCTGAAGAAATTTAAATGTTCTAATGGTGCAATGCATTGATCATAAATATTTTCGATGAGCCACTCTTCAGTTTTCTTTTTTCGAAGTTCATCACTTTCTTTTTTACAATTTTGAATATCCTTGTCATTTACTTTATAAAGAGAAATAATTTCAGATTCTAATTTTTGATTATTTTGCGCTTTACACGAATAGGTAAAAAGTAAAACCGTACATATTAAAAAAATTCTCATTTTTTTTGTTTTTTGGCGTTATTATAATAGTTGAATCTACCTTTTAATGGCTGTCCACAACCTATGTAATCGTAATAAGCATTTAATGCATCTGCAGGTTTCATCTGAGTCTGTAGATTTTGTCCATAATTATTAAAATATATACTATTTCCAGTACTATCAATAAGCATTGTCTGCAAATGTACACCTTTTGCAACCTTATTATTTGGATTATATCCATAAGATACCCTCAATGGCAATCCGTTCTCTGCTCTTAACTTGTTTTCAATATGTGAAGCAAAAATCTCAGAATGACTTATATCGTCATCTTTAGTTTCTGTTCTTCCTCCAGCCCAAGGTCCCAGCAAGTCACTTTTCTTCATAGGATCCATTCCATGAGCCATTTCGTGTCCTAATTTTATATAAAATGGTGAGTCTGAATTCTGACCATCAGTTGTTGCATAATTTGATGCAAGAGAATGGTTTATATATGCTGTTCCATTATCATAACTATTTTCGCCTGTTGTGGATTGAATGTTTATATCATGATTTTTATTGTCATAATATGAAATCATACCTGCTCCTGTTTCTCCTCCGCTTCCGATTGATTGTAAACCGGAAATAATTCCTATTACATTATCTGATAAAGTTACGCTTGAATCAATTGCTTGCCATTTTCCGTTTACTTGATGCTGAGTCTGGCCATTAGAATATCGATACTGATTATCTCCATCAGTAATACTAATCCATAAACCATCAGGATCTATAAAACGTATCGGATTATTGATTGCATAATTGTAAGGAGAAAAATTGTGTCCTTTTTCACTTAGAGGATCTACGACGCCCCATCTTCCAATATCGGGCATATAAAATCTCGCCCCATAATCATACATTCCGGTCTCCTGCAACTCTTTTCCGTTGTACTTATACTTATACGCATTTTCATTGATTGCGGAGTTATTATGATTTTCCAGCAACATTCCGAAAGGATAGTAGCTGTTGTTATCCACCACTTCTCCCGGAATAAAGCTATCAACACATGTGGAATTTCCAAATGCATCATCATGACATACTCTAATTCTCTCATCTCTTCCAATAATATTCCC
>SEBM01000222.1 GCA_004296145.1 Flavobacterium sp. | reverse complement strand
GTGTTTTCTTCTTCATTTATAATGGTAAATAAATAGGATAGAATCTCTACTATTTTGGATTCTAAAAAGGCTTTTTTAATCGCACCCGAATAAGAACATTGCAAAATATCTTCAATTAAAATCGTAAGTTTTGGCGAGATACTTTTACTTGTTTCCCACATCGCATATGGCGTTTGGTTTGTAATTGCATCTGCCAGCAGCGGTATTGTAGTTTTTAGATTCGGATAAAATAATTTCTCCAGATATTCTTCTGTAAAAGTAATTTCGAGCGTTCTTCTTCTTTTTGTCCTGTAATTTAAAACACCTTTTATTTGGGGTAAATAAAACAAATTGTAATGTCCCTGCGGAATATAAATTCCTCTTTGCGATTTATCTTCCGGACAATATTCATTATCGCCTTCCATTTCGATATGCAGTTTTACAAACGAAAAATCGTGTTCCACTTCAATAGAATAGGAATCATTTTCAATCGTAATATCACGTGAAACGACATGAATTCCGTTTAACATTATATCGGTAATTATTCCCTTTATTCCTTTGTGGTCATAATTGATTTTTTTCTCTATGAGATCTTCTTTATTAAAGCGTATTGGATCGTTTACAACCACTACTTCTTTCTTAAAAATCTCACTCCGCATCATTGTTTTCATTGGTTAAAAACGGTATTAAATTTTGGTTGGCAAGGTACTTTTTACATAAAACTAAAAACTATAACTAACTGATAATAGGCAAGTTTCACATAATCCCTTTTGCGTTTATATTAATCCTTTTTGCGTTTATCCTGCTTTTGTTATCACAGTACTTTTGCGTAAAATTATCAATTTATAACTAATCTAAATAAGAATAAAATGTTTTTTATCAAAACCAAACCAAGAAAAATGTTAAGTAAACCAATTTATGCCACTTTGTTATTTTACTTTTTTATAGTAAATGCAGTTGCACAACAAAATACAGGTTCAATAAAAGGAACTGTTATTACTGCCGATGACCAGATTGCAGCCGCAGTAAACGTGGTTATTCCGGAATTAAAAAAATCGGCAACCACTGATGAAAACGGGGTTTTTATTTTTCATAAAATTCCGGCAGGAACATATCAGGTAGAAATAAATATGATGGGACATACGCCATCTAAACAAGAAGTTACAGTTGCCAATGCAGAGACAACTACGGTTTCTTTCCAGCTTCAGTCTTCGCTGAAAGAATTACAGGAAGTAGTAGTCGTTTCGGGTGCAAAAAAATTCGCAGAAAAGAAAAGTGAATATGTTGCCAGACTTCCGATTAGTAATCTTGAAAATCCGCAGGTTTATACCGTTGTTCCAAAAGAACTTTTTCAGGAGCAAATTGCAGTAGATTTCAGAAGCGCCTTAACAACCGCTCCGGGATTAAGCAACGTTACTCAAAGTGTAGGTTCGGGAGGTGTTGGATTAAGTTTAAGAATGCGTGGTTTTAGCGGTGCATCTGCGGCGGGTTCGATCCGTAACGGAATGAGCACGAACTGGGTTACCATGAGCGATCCTGTAAACTTAGAAAGCATTGAAGTGATCAAAGGTCCATCAGCAACATTATTTGGCTCTACACTAACTACTTATGGAGGACTTGTAAACAGGGTAACTAAAAAACCTTTTGAAACAACAAAAGGTGAAATTAGTTACACTACCGGAAGCTGGGCTTTGAGCCGTACGACTATCGATTATAATACCGCTATTGATGAAGAAAAAACAATGCTTTTTAGAATCAATGCTGCTTTGGATAATCAAAAAACATGGCAGGATTATGGTAAAAGCCGCACTTTTGTGATTGCACCATCTTTTACTTATCTGGTAAATGACAAATTAACTTTTGATTTTGATGCAGAAGTATACAGCGGAAGCCGTAATTCAACTTATATCGGTTTAGGAAATTTAGATACTGAAAATTCTCCATACAAAAGTTTTAATGATTTAAATTTCGATTTCAAAAAATCATACTCTACAGACGATTTACAATCTGAAGCAAAAACTACAAACATTTTTGCAAAAGCGACATATAAGCTTTCAGATCAATGGGTTTCGCAGACTAGTTTCTCAAACGCATTTACCAACAACAAAGCCAATTATTTATTCCTTTTAATAAACAACAATCCTGATGCATTGGGAGCACCATTATTGCAACGCAGATTAATGAATATCAACAGTGTTTTTAAAACCACCGAAATCCAACAGAATTTCATTGGGACTTTTAACATCGGAAGCGTAAAAAATCGCTTATTAGTAGGTTTAGATTATACTTATGTTGGCACAAATGACAGCAGATGGTTTATTAATTCTTATGATGCAGCCGTTGGAAATCCTCTGACACCAATTAATGGTGATGCCCCTTTTATTAATCCTGAAAAATACCATCAATTAATTGCAGATCAACCTGAGCCGTGGGTTCTGAATAACAGAGATATGAGAACCACAAGTGCTTACGCATCTGATGTCATTAATATTACAGACCGATTGATTGCAATGGTAAGTGCACGTTTTGATCATTATGAAGACAGAATTGATGATTATAATCAAAATGCTCTTTCTCCAAAAATGGGTGTTGTTTATCAAATCTTAAAAGACAAAGTTTCTGTTTTTGGAAATTATATGAATGGTTTTACAAATGTAGGCCCTTCAGAAACAGATCAAAGTCCAACTCAGGCGGTTGATTTTAAATTAGAACAAGCCAATCAAATAGAAGGTGGTGTAAAAGTAGAATTATTAGGAGGAAAACTAAACGGAACTTTAAGCTATTATGATATTAAAGTAAAAGACAAAGTACGTTATACAGATACTTTTCCTGTTCAGGACGGAACGCAAAGCAGTAAAGGTTTTGAAGCTGATTTAATCGCAAATCCTTTTAGAGGTTTTCATTTGATTATGGGTTACGGATACAATGAGAGCGAATATACGTCTGGTGAAATGAAAGGAAATACGCCTTATGCAGCGCCAAAAAATGTAGCAAATCTTTGGCTGAGCTATAAAATTCTTGACGGAAAAGCAAAAGGTGTCGGTTTTGGTTTTGGAGGAAATACACAAAGCGACAGTTATGCCAACGACGAAAATACTTTTACAGTAAATGGCTATGCTGTAATGGACGCTACCGTTTTTTACGAAAAACCAAAATTCAGAATTGGTTTAAAATTAAACAACATTGCTAACAAAGAATACTGGACATCTGACTATTGGTCTAATATGATGCCTACAAGACAATTGGTAGCAAACGTTACTTTCAAATTTTAATTTTTTTTAATTAGTTATAACCAGACTGCAAATCTTCATCGGCTTGCAGTTTGGTTTTTACTGTTTACATTATGCCTGAAAATTCAAAAAAAACAAATAAAAATCCAAAGCAAAAAAATAAATGGAGCAAGCTCAATCATTGGTTACACTTATGGTTAGGACTTAGTTCCGGAATTATTGTATTTATAGTTTCATTAACCGGCGTATTATTTGTCTATTGTGATAATATTATTGACGGTTTGGCTTATGATTCTCTTTATGTTCAGGAAATAAAAGAACAAAAATTAAGTCCAGAAGAGATTTTAAAAGCTTTTAAAAAACAACTTCCGGATCGCAAGGCAAGTTATTTTATTACCTATCGTGATCCAAAGCGAACTATAAAACTCGCTTCATCAACCAAAGAAAGAGACTTACAGTTTTCCTGGATTGATCCGTATACGGGAAAGATTCTGACTTCGGGTAAAGCTTATGACTTTTTTTATGTTATTGCGCATATTCACAGCGGCCATATTCCGTTTGGCGATGTTGGAAACCTTATTGTCGAAATTTCGGTATGGATTTTCCTGATTGAACTTATTACGGGACTTATTTTATGGTGGCCAAAAAAATGGAACCGATCGACCCGTCAGCAAAGTTTTAAAATAAAGACGAAAGGCAGTTTTAAACGTCTTAATTATGACCTGCATAATGTTCCCGGATTTTATAATTTGCTTCCCGCTTTATTAATTACCATTACCGGATTAATCATAGTCAATAAAACATTAAACAAAGCGACACACAAAATATTTGACGGCCAGCCCCGCGCCTATTCTGCGATTCGCGATATTAAACCGGAATATGACAGTACCAAAACATTTGCGCCTTTGAGTCCGATTATCCAGAAAATGTTTAAAGACAAATCTGTAGAACAAGTCAAATTATCTGTTGCTTCAAAAGACAGTATTACAAGTTTGTTTGCGGTCGCTGCCGAAGATATTGGTTTGAAAGGCGTTCAGAACGGAAAAACCTTTGCGATAAACCGATATAACGGAAAAGAAATCGAAATTCCGGTAAAAGTCATGAACGGACTTGATATAGACGACACAACAATGAATCTTCACATTGGATTCTGGGCAGGCTGGATCGGAAAAACATTAACCTTATTTGTTGGTTTAATCTGCATGTTTCTTCCCGTAACCGGATTCCTGATTTGGTACGGAAGACGAAATAAAAAGAAAAAAACACAATCTCTATAACATGAAAAACATTCTCTCACTCCTGCTCTGCTTTTGTTTTACTGCTGCATTTTCGCAAGACAGTATTACAATTGGCAGCAAACATCATATTTTTTCAAAAGCATTAAACGAAGAGCGTAATTTCTGGATCTATCTTCCGCCGGATTATAACAATACCAAATTTGCTCCTGCAAAATATCCTGTTGTTTATTTGCTGGATGCCGAAACCAATTTTCATTCTTTTACAGGATTACAGCAATCTCTTGCAAAAGGTCCGTACGCAATGATTCCGCAAATGATTGTGGTCGGAATTACAAATACCAACCGCACGAGAGATTTAACTCCTACAGAAGCCAATCGACAGGCATTTTTTGATAAGAGTAAAAAGATGTTTCAGCAAAGTGGCGGCAATAAAAACTTTATTACTTTTTTAGAAAAAGAACTTCGGCCTTACATTGAAAATAATTACAGGACTTCCGGCTATAATGTTTTGAACGGACATTCTTTTGGAGGACTTACGGCTACCAATATTTTATTAAATCATACCGAACTTTTTAATTCTTATATTATTATCGATCCCAGTCTTTGGTGGGATGATGAAGTTATGATTAAAAAGGCAGATTCTGTTTTCAATAAAAAAGACTTCCAACAAAGGAATATTTATGTTGCAATGGCCAACAAAATTAATATCCCGCAGGATACAACAACCGATATGGCCAGAGGAATCAGAAAATTTGAAAAATTATTAAAGGAAAAAAAGCCAAAAAACCTTCCATGGAGTTTCAAATTTTATGAAAATGAAGATCATGGAACCATTCCGATTCCGGCAGAATATGATGGGCTGAGGTTTATTTTTAAAGAACATTTGGTTCAGGTAAAACAAGCTGTTCAGGATCCGTCTTTAGTAGAAAAACAATATGCAAAGCTTTCGAAGAAAACCGGTTTTACTTTTGTTCCAACAGAAAGTTATCTGGACTGGATGGGCAATTACTGCCTTGATATTGAAAAAACAGAAAGCGGAATTGTATTTTTTAAATGGGCAGAAAAATACTATCCGTTAAGTAAAAATGTTGCCATTTCTTTAGAAAAAGCACGTCTTAAGCTGGCTCAAAAAAATGAAAATGAAAAATCTTTATCAAAAGAAGCTAAATTTAAATAGCTTTTTGATTTTTTATTTTTAATTGTTCTAAATAAGCCTTAAGTTTGTGAAAAATATCATACTTAATAATTTAAACTTGATCTTATGAAATCAAATACTTTAAAAACAATAGCATTTTTACTTTTTATGTTAGTTGCTACTCCGCAATTATTTGCTCACGCTCTTTGGATTGAAACCAAAGCAACAGGAACAAAAGGAAAAGCACAGGAAATTTCGGTTTACTTTGGAGAATTCTCTGAGAACGACATCACAAAAGCTGACAAATGGTTTTCTGATTTAAAAGATTTCACTTTAGTAGTTGTCAGCCCTTCAAAAAAAGAAACAAAACTGACTACAAAAGCTTTAGACAATAAATATCAGGCATTTTTTACTCCTGATGAAGACGGAGTTTATACAATTGTAATGCAGCATACTGTTGGAGATGTTTACGGAACAATGAAATTAGATTATAACTCAAGCGCAACTGTAGTTGTTGGAAACAAAGCTGCAGGAAATTCTATTACCGCAAATACAAACAAAATTGCTGTTTTTTCTGAAAGTGCTGATGTTGCAAAAAAGAATGTAAAAATTTCTGGTGTTGCATCTTATGAAGGCGCAATTGCAAAAGAAACTAAAATCAAAGTAATTGCTCCAAACGGCTGGGAAAAAGAATTATGGACAAACGATAAAGGTGAGTTTTCTTTCACTCCAATCTGGTCAGGAAACTATATGGTTGAGTATGCTCACACAGATAAATCTGCGGGTGAACATAACGGAAAAAAATACGATGAAATCTGGAAAATGGCTACTTACCAAATTGCAGTAAAATAATATTTTAAAAAGTTTAATTTTAGAAATTCTAAAATTGATTTTCAATTAATGCTTGGCCAATAAAATGATTGAACTTCATTTTAAACCTTGCGCGGCCTTGTGATATACTTCTTAATGAAGATCCAAATTGCTGCATTTCTGCGTGTGGCACTTTAGCTTTCACTACCGTAAAATGACCTTCTGAATCCATACCTTCAACCATTCCGCGGCGCATTTGTATATCGCCCATAATGTTTCCGGTAACATCATCAGGACAGCGAACTTCTACTGAATAAATTGGCTCAAGCAACTGCGGATCTGCCTGTTGAAAAGCCTGTTTGAAAGCCATCATTCCTGCTAACTTAAAAGCAATATCATTGCTATCAACCGGGTGCATCTTTCCATCAAAAATGCAAACACGTATGTCTCTTACATAAGCGCCTATTAATGGCCCTTGCTGCATCTTTTCCATCACTCCCTTTAATAT
>SEBM01000221.1 GCA_004296145.1 Flavobacterium sp. | reverse complement strand
TTTTTATATTTAAAATTTAAATTAAAAGTATATTTTAAATATAATTGTAGTATTTTTTTTATATTAAATATGGGTTACTAAATTGTGTAAATTTTTGCCAATACAGAAAGTTTGAAATGTAGTAGAGCTAAAGAACCATCAGATTACAACCACGTATATCAGAATTATCAAAACGTCCCAATACCTCAAAAGAGTTGTTGGGATTTTTTTTGCCTAAATCCTGCGTAGCAATAAATGAACAGGAATTAATATTGGCCAAATCAATAACATTTATTCCGCCGGTTTTTCCGTCTTTTACATAAGTCAAGGCATCTTCGGGATCACGAATTAAAATATTCATCCAGCCTGGACATTCAAAAACGCCTTCGCCAAGAGAATATGCCTGCCCCAAAAGTTCCGTCATTCCGTATTCTGAGTGAATAGCATTCACACCAAAACCTTTGCAAAGCTGTTCGTGCAATTCTTCGCGGATCATTTCTTTGCGTTTTCCTTTCATTCCTCCGGTTTCCATAATAATGGTATTTTGGAGTTGAAACTGATGTTTTTCAATTAAATCCAATAAAGCATAAGTAACACCAATCAAGATTACATTTTGACCTCTTTCTTCTAATTCTAAAAGCTTTTGTGTAAGTTCTCCGTGGTTGTGTAAATAAAACCCACTTTCGGGCTGATTAGAGAGATTTATTAAGTCTTCGACCATATAAATTAACGAAGATCCTTCACGTTCTAAATAAGACGGCAAAAGGGCTAAAACAACATAATCTTCTATATTGCCATAAAACTCAGAAAATCCTTTTCTGTAACTTTCTTCATAAAGCGTAACATCGGTTACTAAATGCCTGCTGGTAATCATTCCCGTTGTTCCGCTGCTGGTAAAAGTTACCTGCGCAGGATTTGTGTTCGAAACAACCTCATGACTTTTGAAAAACTGAATTGGTAAAAAAGGAATTTGCTGTAATGATTTTACCTGTTGCGGATTTACTTTTAAGAAATCACAAAAATCACGATATACTTTGTTGTTCTCGTGCTGAAAACGAAACACTTTTAATGCTGTTTTTTCAAATTGTTTCTGACTCGAAATTGTAAATATATCGCTGGCTGTAATCAAAACTTTTTTTGTGCAAAGATATCTATTTTTAGTTTTCAGTCGCAGTTTTCGGTCTCAGTTTTGTAGCTCCTAAAACTGTGAATGCGACTGAAAACTAAAAAAGGCCATTCAAAATCTGAATGGCCTTTTTTAGTTTTTATGTTTTCTTATCGAATAATCAACTTTCTGGTTGCTGAAGCATTTTCTTCACTGATTTTTATGATATAAACACCAGGGATTAAATCGGCAACATTTAATTCTCTTGAAGTTAAATGTGTCTGGATAACTTTTTTTCCTAAAAGATCAAACACAATAATTTCCTTTTCTAAATCGTTTTTAGTAGAAATGTAAACCTTTCCACTTGTAACGGGATTAGGATACAGGCTTAACCCCTCTATAGTAGTTCCATCCTGAGGTTTTGACGTTTGTTTACTATCCTGGGCATTAGCACCTGCAGTAAAGAAAAAAGCCAGTAAGATTATAATATAAAAGTAGTTTTTTGCCATCGCATTTTTTTAGATAAGTAAATATACAAAAAAAATTACAAAAATTACGCCAAAAAAAAACATCCTAAAATTTTAGGATGTTTTTAACATTTTATATGTTAGAGGATTATAGTTTCGCTAACAAGTTAACTCCGTCAACTGTAGCCCAAGCACCAGGTGTTAAAACAGCGCCTGTAGCAGTAGTACTAGTTGTCCAGTTTGATGCAGGAACAAAACTAGCTGCAGTTACTGTGAATGATGCAGGAACTCCTGAAATGAAATTAAGAGGAGAGTTCGTGATTTTAACGTTGTTTAATTTAATTTTTCCTCCAGCAACTTGGTGATCATAAGTAACTTTGTCTTGTATTTGAATCACACCACCATTGTAAGCTTCTATTGAACCTGAAGCTGCTTGGCTGATATAACCATCAATTACGATGTTGCTGTAATCACCATTTCCTTCTTTTTTAAATTGGATAGCATCCAATTGAATTTCACCTTGTGATTCTGTAGTTGTACCAGCAGCTCTTTTAAGAGTGATGTTAGTAACTTTTGGCCAGAAATCATTGTTAACACTTTTAGCTTCTACTTCCATACCGTAGTTAGCAACACCTGTTTGGTATGCAAACCAGTTTGTGTTTTCCTGACCTCTCCATCCATCTTGCCAGTCAAAAGAATCATCAGTATTACCGTAAGAAATTGCATTTGTTAAACTTGCAGTTCCACCGTAAAATTCAAAACCATCATCATTACCTTTGTAAGCAACTAAGTGGTCTAATACAGTTCCAGATCCTACAGAATAGAATGAGAATCCGTTATTTTCTTTACTGTTAGTTGTGATTACTTGTCCAGCATATTCAACTCTTACATATTTCAATGAACCTCCATTGTGAGTTGGATTTGCACCTCCGTATTTTATATTTAAACCATCTTCTGAAACTGCTGTTTGTGGAGCAGGAGCAGTTGCTGAGTTTACAATTGGAGCATCACCATACATGATGATACCAGCCCAAGCACCTCCAACTTTTGATTTTTCAGTAAAAACGATTGGAGCATCTGCAGTACCATTAGCAATTAGTTTTCCTCCATTTAATATAATAAGACCATTTTCTCCTGTAGATTTATCGCAAGTAATTGTACAACCTGGCTCAAAAGTAAGAGTTACACCTTCGCTTACTTTGATCATTCCTTTTAAGGTATAGTTACCATAAGCATAAGTTTTATTTGCTGTAATGTTTGAAGATATTTCTCCGACTACTGGTTGTTTTACCGTATCACCTCCATTGTCATCATCACTTGAGCATCCTGTAAAAATACTTCCCAAAACTGCTAAGCAGAATACTAATTTTTTCATAAGTTTAATTTTTTTATTTGATGTGTTTATTTTCAACAAATTTAATCTGAGTCTCTTTTAATGCATTTAAGAGAATGTTACCAAATTGTCACTCGTTCTTTAAGTTTGTGTTTTGTAATTGTTAAGTGTTTTTTTTTAGAATGTATAAGATATATTCATAGAAAAACCAACTCCTTTTTTGTATTCTCTAACTGTCAAATCGCTTTCAGTTATGTCAATTCGGCTCTTGTCACCCATTTCTATTTTATAAGCTGGGTTTAATATGTTGTCAACAGAAAGTTTAACATCAAATTTGTCTGAAAGTTTGTTTTGCCAGATAAAATCAAGTTTACCAAATGGCATTTCATAATAATTATCTAGTCCATTTGTACCTACGGCATAGATTCTTTTGCTATAAAGATTGTAAACCATAGTCATAGAGCTTTTCCATTTTTCACTAAACTCAGAATCGTATCTAAGATCACCGTTAAGTATCCAAGGTGATGCTCCTTGTAGTTTTCTGGATGGATTATTGTCAACTGCAATCGTTTCTGGATTGTTAACTCCATTTTCAAAAGTTTTTTCAATAGTTACTTTTGTATCCATTAATGAAGCATTTGCACCAATAGAGAAATTAGATAATGATTTAGAAATTCTTTCTAATTGGAATAAGAACTCAAATTCAGCACCGTACAATACAGCTTTATTAGAATTGCCGTATGTTATAATTTGTCCACCACTTCCTGCTGAGTTTGTAAATAATCTTTCAATTGGATTGTCAATCATTTTAGTGAAAATTGTAGCAGAAATTAATTCCTTATTGGTTGGGAATAATTCGTATTTCAAGTCAAAATTGTAATTATCACTATTAATCAAAAATTGATTACCTCTTTCTATAGTACCATCTGGGTTTACAAACTCAAGAGGGTAAGATTCCATAATTACAGGTCTTGTAATTGTTTTTGAGGCTGCAAATCTTAAGTTTGATTTATCATTTAAAATGTACTTTGTATTGAAAGACGGTAAGATATCCGTTTTATCATTAATTATTTTTAGATATGGATCTTCAAAACTTCCAGATTCTCTGTATTTTGTCTCTCTATGAGTCTGTTCAAGTCTTGCGCCTACATTTACTTCAAATTTTTCAGAGAATTTCCATGCTAAGTCTAAGTAACCAGCATTAATAAACTCTTGTAACATTGCTTTATAAGTTGAATTAGTTCCTTCTCTGTAAGTAAATTGGTTGTTTAAAATGTCGTTTCTAAAAGTCGCATCAGGAGTATTAGTTGGAAAAACAGCACTATTACTTGATCCAGGCAGTAATTGAGATACCAAAAATCTAAATTCAGATCCCATTTTGTTCATATAACCGCTATATCCTGCTGTAAGCTTGTGTGATTTGCTTAGATCTTCATTTCCAAATTTCCAACTATATTCCAATAAACCTGATATATGTTGATCACCTTTAAAATCAAGATATTGTCTCGTTAAACTATTACCACTATATGATATTGAAGCTGTATCGTCATTAACTTTAGTTCCCTTAAAAGATTTTCTGTCAGGAAGTTCATATTGTGTTGTAGAGTATGAAACACCCGATTTTATAGTGTGTCTTTCGTCTTCAGTTATTTTATAATTACCAAACAATTGCGTGTTAAAAAAAGTAGACTCCTGTAATTGGTTCATTCTTATAAAACCATTTGTTTGAGCTGCATTAGAATTTGTATAACCTAACTGATCTTGTATTAAATTTTCTGTAGATTTTAGATACGTTGTGTTTGATGTAAGAGAAAGTCTTTTTGTCTTATAAGTTAAACCTACCAATGCAGATGAGTTTGTGGTAAATTTATACTGAGATGTAACTAAATCATTATCGTAGTTACCCTGTGCAGTGTTGAAAATTCTATCGACACCATTTCTAATTTGATATTTATTATCATAGTTAAGCGATATCAAATATTGAAAAACGTTATCGTTTTTACCAATATTGAATTTTTCTGAGTGAAGAATTCCAAAACTTGTGTTCAAAGGAGAAACATCACTTTTAACATCATATCCTGAACCAAATCCATTTGCAGCTTGGTCTGTGGTAAATGTTTGGTTACCAGGAGTTTTGTTCAAGGCAGCTGGTAAATCTCTTTCGTTACCTGAAAATCCGAAAAAATCAGATGTTGACGTTGCATCTCTGGAAATAAGGAACTTCTTTAGGTTATTATTAATAGTATAACCAGCACCAAAATTAATTTTTGTTTGACTTTTTCCCGTAGGAGCTGTTATTATGTTGAAAGTAGCTCCTGCAAAATCACCATATAAGTTAGTATTGAAAGTTTTGTATGTTTCGATAACACTTACAATATCCGTTGGGAAAATATCTAAAGGAATGATTTTTTTAAATGGATTGTTTGATGGAACAGCAAGGTCATTAAGTAAAAGACTGTTGTAACGATCTTCAAGACCTCTTACAAATAAACCTCTTCCGTCAACTTTTGTGATTCCGGTAATTTTTGTTAAACCTTCTTCAACATCGCTAACACCTTTTCTTGACATTTCCTGTGCGCCAATAGATTGTTTGATAACGACTGCATTTTTTTGTTCTAATAATAAAGCAGTTTCTTTTTCTTTGCTTGCAGTAGATTTTACTACAACATCTTGTAGTGTATAACCTCCTGAAGAAAGTACCTGATTTGCTGTTACAGTTTCGCCAGCTTTAACTGTTACAGCTTTCTCAACAGATTCGTAACCTACGAAACTAAAGATTACTGTATAATTACCAGGATTTACACTTAAAGAATATTTTCCGTCAATGTCGGTGTTTGCACTAATATTTGTACCTTTAAGTAAAACATTTGCAAAAGGTAAAGGCTGATTATTAGATTCTTTGTCAGTTAATAACCCAGAAATTGTACCTTTGGTTTGAGCGATCGAAATCGTGCAGATAAATAATGTAAATAATAGAAATTTAAGATTGAATTTCATTTTAGTTGTGTTTAATTTATTTTTTTGCAAAGAAAGAACCGCCCTGTAAAGTTCATGTTACGCACTTGTTATGTTTTTGTGTCCTGTAGATTATCAAATTGTTATGAGATTAAATTACCGTTAACAGCGAAATTTAACCGTCGATTTATTATTATATTTACCATCGCAATTAAAAAACATTAGATTTTTGACATAAAAATTTGATGAAAAAACCCAATTTTTGCTATTTTATGAAAAAAACACAAACCAAGATCTTATTAGTTGATGATGAACCGGATATCCTGGAAATTGTTGGCTATAACCTTGCTCAGGAAGGCTATCAAATTGTAACTGCTTCAAATGGTAAAGATGCCATCGCAAAAGCCCAAAAAGAATTACCGGACTTAATTATTATGGATGTGATGATGGCTGAAATGGACGGAATGGAAGCTTGCGAACACATTAGAAAAATTCCTGAATTAAATAATGTAATCATAACATTTTTGACAGCAAGAAGCGAAGATTATTCTCAAGTTGCTGGTTTCGATGCAGGTGCAGATGATTATATCACCAAACCAATAAAACCAAAATTATTGGTAAGCAAAGTAAAGGCTTTGTTAAGAAGGTTAAAAGAACAAGAAGTTGTTACTGATACCTTAAATGTTGGAGGAATTGAGATAAACCGCGAAGAATACAAGATCATAAAAGGCAATGTAGAAATCGCGCTTCCAAGAAAAGAATTCGAATTGTTTTACTTATTGGCTTCTAAACCAGGGAAAGTTTTTAAAAGAGATGAAATTCTTGATAAAGTCTGGGGAAATGAAGTTGTAGTTGGAGGAAGAACAATTGATGTTCACATCAGAAAGTTACGCGAAAAGATTGGAGAAGATCTTTTTAAAACTATAAAAGGAGTAGGTTATAAATTTGAAGTGTAGTTTATTAAAGATGCTAAGGTTCTGAGTTATTAAGCTGCTAAGTTTTTTTTACTTAGATTTTAGTAAAGATTAAACACACTCAAATTATTTTAAAATATTTAATACATTTAAACCATATAAGAATTGAAG
>SEBM01000824.1 GCA_004296145.1 Flavobacterium sp. | reverse complement strand
GTATTGTATTGTTGATTTTTGTTTTTTTCGAGTAACGTAATTTTATACTTCAATTTTTCAACCCCTTTAATCAATTTAGGGTCTAAATAAGGTAATCCGCCGCTTTTTAATGAAAAAGCTACTTCATCCAAAGAATCTGCAATTTGGTTTATTACTCTTTCATATCTTGGTAATATACCCGCCGAATCGAATTGCTCATGCAATTGTTTATAATTATAATAGGTAGACATTACTTGTTCAAATAAATCAACCATATCAACAAAAACAAGCAATAAAAATCTGCCTTGAGGAGTCGATTCTCTTACAATTTCTCTAGTTCTAAATAATACTTCACGTACTTCGTCTTGTTTCTCATGTACGTGAACCTGAAGTTGCAAAAGCTCAGCATAATTTTTTTCGTAATCAGTTTTCTCATGATAAAATTTTGCTTTAGCTCTTAAAAATGTGCCAACCTCTAAAATAGAATCGCTTAACATTTGCTGTACCAAACGATAAGGCCTAAGTCTGTAAACGAAATAGCTTAATAAAGTATACCAAATGCTACCTACTAAAACCAAAAGGGCATAAAAAATTACTTCTTTCCATGGTCTTATATCATCAATACTTAAAACCATGATCAGTAAAACTGATGTACCAACAGCTGCAGCTCTATTCCCGTACAAAAAAAACATCGAAAAAAAGAAGCTACATAATACAAGCAAAGTACCTGTAACGTATACATTTAAATTGGTTAGGCCAACAACAATAGAGATGATAAAAAGTAGAACTGTGGTAATGACCATGGCATTTCTACGGTGTACTATTGGCCCTGGTGTATCAACCACACTAATACATAAAGCACCAAGCGAAAGTGTCATCCCGTATTGAAGCATACCAAACTGAGCCATTATTAAAGAGGGTAGGAGTACGCCAATTGTAATACGCAAGCCATCTGCAAAATAAGTACTTAGCAAAAAATCTTGAATGTTTCTGATTGGCTGGTTCAGCATGTTACAAAATTAACGTTTTTAAGATGGATATTGATTTTAAAAATTGATAATTTTTTGCCTTGATCAGCTTAAATAAGATTTTTACGCATTAATAAAAGTATATGAATTTTATAAAATGTGAATAAACCCAATCCACTGTTATGTTAGTAAAAGTGAGCTATTTAGATAAAATGTTTACTACGTGATTAGATTTGAACTAATTGAAGAATTTCAATTGTTAACAACTGATT
This sequence comes from Flavobacterium sp., assembly GCA_004296145.1. Classification (GTDB taxonomy): domain Bacteria; phylum Bacteroidota; class Bacteroidia; order Flavobacteriales; family Flavobacteriaceae; genus Flavobacterium. The sequence goes on along the minus strand of SEBM01000824.1, from coordinate 233 downwards.
ATTAATGGTTTATAACTTGTTCAAAAAATAGTGCAAATATTTTTGCGTAATCATTAAATAGCTGGTAAATTAGATCATATCAATAACGAAGTACTTTGACAGTCTGAAAATAATCCAAAACAAAAATCAAGTCGAAAGACTACAAATTTTTGGGATTAAAATGCTAAAATCAAATTCGAAATTGCATTGTAAAATGTAAATCGTTTTCAAAAACATGTTGCAAAATATGTAAA
>SEBM01000220.1 GCA_004296145.1 Flavobacterium sp. | reverse complement strand
CTTTACAATATTATGATTTTCTAAAATTTTAAATCTGGAAAAATTATAGTTTTAATTATTTTACAAAATCAACCGCTTTAGAAAGAGCCTCAGCAATTCCAGCAGCATTTTTTCCTTTTCCGGAAGCGAAGAAAGGCTGCCCTCCTCCATTTCCATCAATGTATTTTCCTAATTCTTTAATCACTGCATTTGCGTTTAAGTTTTTGCTGGAAACTAATTCTTTAGCAATATAACAGTGAATATTTGGCTGACCGTCTTCTACAGAAGCCAAAAACACAAACGAATCCGGTTTTGAACTTCCTAAAGCAGAAGCCAAATCTTTCGTCGAAGCCATGCTTAAATCAACTTGTTTTGCAAGGAAATTTACGCCGTTTACTTCCTGGAAATCTTTTTCTAATTCCGATTTTAGTGCGCCAACTTTTTCTTTAAGCAATTGCTCAATTTGTTTTTTCAGTTTTGCATTATCATCCTGAAGCGAAGCAACAGATTTTAAAATATCCTGAGGATTTTTAAGTGTTTCTTTTATTTCTGCTAAGGTATTTTCCTGGTTTACGTAGAAGTTTTTCACTGCATCTCCGGTAATTGCTTCAATACGACGAATTCCGGCTGCAACTGCTCCTTCAGAAATAATTTTGAAATGCCAGATTTCAGCAGTGTTTTTTACGTGAATTCCACCACATAACTCCTTACTGTCACCAAATTCAATCATACGAACATTGTCTCCATATTTTTCTCCAAATAAAGCCATTGCGCCTTTATCTAATGCTTCTTTAATCGGAATGTTTCTGTGTTCTACCAATTGTAATTGCGCTTCAATCTGAGCGTTTACAGAAGCTTCAACTTGTTTAATTTCCTCGTCAGAAACTTTGCTGAAATGAGAAAAGTCAAAACGTAAATAATTTGGATTTACCAATGAACCTTTTTGCTCTACATGCGTTCCTAAAATATTTCTCAAAGCCAAATGCATCAAGTGCGTAGCCGAGTGATTTTTAGAAGTTGATGTTCTTAAATCTGTATTTACTTTTGCTACAAAACCTGCTTCTATATTTTCAGGAAGCTGTTTTGCAAAATGCAGAATTAAGTTATTTTCTTTTTTGGTATCGATAATTTCGATTGTCTCGTTTGCAGAAACCAATGTTCCTTTATCTCCAACTTGTCCTCCTCCTTCCGGATAAAATGGTGTATTGTCTAAAACGATTTGGTACAAAATACCATCTTTTTTAGAATCTACTTTTCTGATACGGGTGATTTTTACTTCGTTATCCGTTTTATCATAACCAACAAACGTTTCCACATTTCCTGGAATTAAAACTTTCCAGTCTTCTGTAGAAACTTCAGAAGCCGCACGGGAACGCGCTTTTTGCTTTTGTAATTCAACTTCAAATTCTTCTTCATTATAAGAGAATCCTTTTTCTTTCAGAATCAAAGCCGTTAAATCTTTTGGAAAACCAAATGTATCGTATAATTCAAAAACTTTAGCTCCTGAAACTTCTTGTCCTTTAGTTTCAGCAACTACATTTTCTAACAATTGTAATCCCTGATCAAGAGTTCTTAAGAAAGAAGCTTCTTCTTCACGAATTACATTAGTTACCAATTGTTGTTGCGATTTGATTTCCGGGAAAAATTCTCCCATTTGGTTTGCCAGAACTTCTACCAATTTATTGATAAAAGGTTCTTTTGTCCCCAAAAATGTAAATCCGTAACGAATTGCACGACGCAAAATTCTACGAATTACATAACCAGCTCCAGTGTTAGATGGTAATTGTCCGTCTGCAATTGCAAACGCAACCGCACGCACGTGATCTACCACAACGCGAATTGCGATGTTTGTTTTATTTTGTTCTTCGCTGATGTTTTTAACTTCATCAGACGTATATTTTAAACCTGTAATTTGTTCTACTTTTTCAATAAGCGGCGTAAAAACATCAGTATCATAATTAGATGTTTTTTCTTGTAAAGCCATACACAAACGCTCAAATCCCATTCCGGTATCAACGTGTTGTGCTGGAAGTTTTTCTAAAGAACCATCAGCTTTACGGTTGAATTCCATGAATACGTTATTCCAGATTTCAACAACTTGCGGGTGATCGTTATTCACTAAACTTTTTCCTGTAACCAAAGCCTTTTCAGATTCCGGACGTAAATCAACGTGAATTTCAGAACAAGGTCCGCATGGTCCCTGATCTCCCATTTCCCAGAAATTATCTTTTTTATTTCCAAGAATAATTCGGTCTTCATCGATTAATGTTTTCCAGATGTCCCAGGCTTCCTGGTCAAACGGAACATTATCTTCTTTACTTCCTTCAAAAACAGAAACATAAAGATTTTCTTTAGGAATTTTATATACTTCTGTCAATAATTGCCAAGCCCAGTTGATTGCTTCTTTTTTGAAATAATCGCCAAAAGACCAGTTACCCAACATTTCAAACATAGTATGGTGATACGTATCAAAACCTACATCTTCAAGATCGTTATGTTTTCCAGAAACACGAAGACATTTTTGCGTATCGGCTATTCTTGGACTTTTTGGCGTTCCGTTTCCTAAAAAATATTCTTTAAACTGGGCCATTCCCGAGTTATTGAACATAAGGGTTGGATCGTCTTTAAGCACGATTGGAGCAGATGGAACGATTAAGTGTCCGTTGCTCTTAAAAAAGTCTAGAAATTGTTTACGTACGTCTTGTGATTTCATATTTAAATTAGAAAATGTATCTGTTTACAAATGTGTCAATTTGATAATGTGATAATTAGAAATCATCTCAAATTAAATAATGCACTAATTTTAAAATAGAAAGTTAAAAACTTATGTTTTACAACAATAATTTACCTATTTTGCGCATTATATAATTATGTAATTCCCCCAAATTATCAAATTATTTTGTTCTTGTAAAAAAGTCGCCAACAACTGAAACATTTAGTAATCTTGTTCGACTAATTTATTTTACAAGCTGCAAAAATAGCGTATTTTAAAATATGGCGAAAGTAAAATATTATTACGACTCAGAAAATCTGGCGTATACGAAAATAAAAACCAAAAAAAGGATTAAAATTGGTTATGCTATGCTGTTTTTACTGGCTTCGGCTCTGTTTGGTTTTTTAATTTTTGTGCTCTTAATTAATACAACCTATTTTAAAACACCAAAAGATCGTTTGCAAGCGCGTGAAATTGAGAATCTAAAATTGCAATATGCCATTTTGAATAAAAAGATGGACCAGATCAATGATGTGGCAGAAGCAATGGAAGACAGAGACAATAACATTTACAGAGTTTATTTTAATAAAACCGAAATTCCGGATTCTATACGAAAATCAGGTTTTAAAGACTTAAAAAGATATAAGGATTTAGAAGGATACAACAACACTCAATTGGTTTTGAATACGACAAAACGTATTGATAAACTTTCTAAACAATTGGCGATCCAGTCAAAATCATTGGATGAAATTTTAAAACTGGCTAAAGTAAAAGGAAATCTATTATTGGCAATTCCTGCCATTCAGCCAGTCCGAAATGAGAACTTAAAACGTGTCGCATCCGGCTTTGGATATCGCATCGATCCTTTCACGAAAGTGCGAAAAATGCATAACGGAATGGACTTCACGGCCAATACAGGTTCTCCTGTTTATGCCACAGGCGACGGTGTTGTAGACAGAGCTGACAATACGGCGTCAGGTTTTGGGAACCATGTTGTCATAAGGCATGGTTTTGGATATGAAAGTCTGTACGCTCATTTAAGCAAATACAATTGCAGACCGGGTCAACATGTAAAACGCGGTGATGTGATCGGATATGTTGGAAGTACCGGAAGATCTGAAGGTCCGCATTGCCATTATGAAGTTCATAAAGATGGAAAAGTCGTGAATCCGCTGAATTTTTATTACGGAAATATTTCGGCGGTAGAATATGTTGCTATTTCACAAATGGCTAACCTGGAAAACCAGTCATTAGATTAATCGTGTAAAAAGTAGTAAGTTTGAATAAATAAAAGAAAAACAAAAATCATGCATATTGAGCTTTCTAAAGATAAAAGATATTTCAGCATTGGCGAAGTAGCCAAAGCTTTTAATGTCAATGCGTCTTTGATACGATTTTGGGACAGCGAATTTGATATCCTGAAACCAAAAAAGAATGCGAAAGGCAACAGAATGTTTACTCCTGAGGACATTACCAATTTGCAATTAATTTATCATTTAGTTAAAGAACGTGGTTTTACACTTGACGGAGCCAAAACGCATCTAAAAGAAGGCCAAAAGAAAACGTTAGATAAATTCGAAATTATACGTAAATTAGAATCCATCAAAACACAATTAAACGAAATCAAAAACGAATTATAATATCATTTAAAAAAATTAAAAACCAACTTAAATCAAAACAAACATGAAAAAATGGTTAATCCCCGTAGGAATTATTGTAGTACTGGTTGCTATTATAGCTTTTTGGTCAATCGGAATTAAAAATAACGGATTGAAATACAGTCAGGCTGTAAACAAAGAGTGGGGAAATGTACAAACTGCTTACCAAAGAAGAAATGACCTTATCGGGAATTTAGTAAACACTGTAAAAGGTGCAGCTGATTTTGAAAAATCTACTTTAACTGCTGTTATTGAAGCTCGTGCAAAAGCAACTTCTGTAACTATTGACCCAAGTAATGTAACTCCGGAGCAATTGGCTCAGTTCAATCAGGCTCAGAGTGGTGTTAGTTCCTCTTTATCAAGATTATTGGTTTCTGTTGAACAATATCCAACATTAAAAGCAAATGAAAACTTCCTGAAATTACAGGATGAATTGGCAAGTACTGAAAATCAAATTTTGACAGCCAGAACTCGTTTTAATGAATCTGTTCAGGAATACAACGGATATATTTTAGCAATTCCGAACAATTGGTTTTTAGGAAAATATAAAGAAAAACCATATTTTGAAGCTTCTACAGGTGCAGATAAACCAGTTGAAGTAAAATTCTAATAAATTTTAGAGAAATAAATCTAAAATCAACAATCTAAACTCTAAAATCAATCAAATGTCAAAAGTAGAAGATTTTTTATCCAAAGAAGAAGAGCAGGAAATTGTTGAAGCTATTCGCATGGCTGAAGAAAATACTTCTGGCGAAATTAGAGTACATATAGAAAAAACAACTTCTAAAGCCCATTTTGACAGGGCTTTAGAAGTTTTTCATGAATTAGAAATGGATAAAACCCAATTACAAAATGGGGTTCTTCTCTATTTTGCAGTTGAAGATAAAAATTTCGTGATTTGCGGCGATAAAGGAATAAATGATGTTGTGTCTGATGATTTTTGGGATTGTACCAAAGATGTAATGACCAACCATTTTAAAGCCGGAAATTTTAAACAAGGAATTGTTGACGGTATTCTGAATGCCGGAGAGCAATTAAAAAAATATTTTCCGTGGTCGGATAATGACACAAACGAATTATCAAACGAAATCTCAAAAGGATAAACAATGAAATTTTTCCAAAATAAAACATCAAATTCTAAAGGAATTTTTCAATTATCCTTTCTGTTAATCGCTTTTTTTACTTTCAGTACTGTTTTTGCTCAATTTAAAATTCCGGAGAAACCAAGTTTTCAAACTTCGGTTTATGATTATGCGAATGTTTTAAGTGCAACTGAGAAATCCCAATTAGAGGAAAAACTAATTCGCTATTCTGACTCTACTACAACACAAATTGTAGTGATTACAATTGAAAGTCTGGAAAATGAAAATGTGAACCAGCTTGCTACAAACTGGGGACAAAAATGGGGCGTTGGCGGAACGAAACAAGATGACAACGGCGTTATTATTTTACTCGCCAAAAAAGAGAAAAAAATTGCCATAAACCCGGGATATGGCTTAGAAGATCGTCTGACAGCCGGAATTGGCGGAGAAATCATCAGAAATATTATTATTCCTGAATTTAAAGCAGGAAGTTATTACAACGGACTTGATAAAGGAACCGATGCGTTAATTGATGTTTTTAAAGGAAAATACAAAGGTGAACGCAAGCAAACCAAAGGAAATGATTTTCCTTTAATTCCATTCATTGTTATTGTCGTAATTGTGTTAATTTTGTTGTCTCGAAACAAAAGAGGCGGCGGAGGCAATTCCGGAAATAGCGGTGGCGGTCCAAGTTTACTTGATGTCATTATTTTAAGCAATCTGGGAAGAAGCGGCGGAGGCGGTTTTGGAGGCTTCGGCGGTGGATCATCTGGTGGCGGAGGCGGCTTCGGCGGCGGATTTGGCGGCGGTGGATTCTCCGGAGGAGGTTCTAGCGGAAGCTGGTAGATTTAGTTTTCGGTCGCAGTTTTTAGTTTGCAGTTGAATATTTCTGCAAATTCATAATTAACAATTTATAATTCATAACTAAAATAGATGTTATCACATAAAGCAAAATATGCCCTTAAGGCCTTACTTTATTTAGCAGAACAGGACGAAAATCACATTTCTAAAACAATAGAAATTGCTGATGGTGCCAACATACCTAAAAAGTTTTTAGAGCAGATTTTATTGGATCTAAAACGTGGACGTTTTGTGAGCAGTAAGCAGGGAAAATTTGGCGGATATTATCTGATAAAATCTAAAAATGATATCACTTTGGCAGAAATTCACCGTTTATTTGACGGTGCAATCGCACTTTTACCTTGTGCTTCTTTAAATTTTTATGAGCCTTGTTCCGATTGTAAGACAGAGTCTGAATGCAGTCTGCATCAGGGTTTAGTGCTTATCAGAGACAAAACTTTAAAGGCTATGGAAGGGATCACTATCGCTTCATTGGTGAATAAATAAAAAAATATTTCTTTAATTCTACTATATTTATAGAATTTATATACCACTGTGCGGTTCTAAAAATAAAACCCACCAAAAATCTAAACGAACAGTTTTTTTTATTCTTTCGAAATTTTAGTAACAATTTTAATTTTTTTTTTCTCCATTATTTTGTACAA
>SEBM01000823.1 GCA_004296145.1 Flavobacterium sp. | reverse complement strand
ATAATTTTCTATGTTTCAAAAAAGGATAATAATCCATACAAAGATGTAGTTTGGATTGAAGATTATCCTGGTGCAAATGGAAGAGTTAAAGAGTTTACACCGGTTTTAAAATCAAATCCAGAAATAAAACTTTCAGAGGGTTTTGGAGCAGATTATGCAACGATAAGCTTTAAGGACATAGATAATGATGGAATTAAGGAAACTATAATTCAATCTAAAATGCCTTTTTATTTATTCGATGATATGTATCAATCAACGAAAATTGTCATAAAATATATCAAAAAAGGAAAAGACAATCCAAATTTTAAAATTATAGAACAGACAAATTTATAATAACAAGAAATTAAAAATACTGCAGATAACAAGGGTTTTGCGTCAGGCGGGCTGAAGTGCAAAATTCAACGGCAGTTTTTCAATTAAACATTAGTAATAACATCAACTTTTGCGCTTCGATTTACCGCCCGAACACAAAGCCCCAAAACGTTGTGCAATATGTTAACTAAACCATTAGAAAAAATAAGATAAAAAAACTTAACTATGACAAAAAAAGAATCTTGGAGGCAACTACTAATCTTTGTAGTAATTTATTTATTGATTTTACTTACAAGAGAATATCTTATAAATCTACTATTTTCAAACCATATTGAATCATATAGATACCACACCTTATTAAAAATTGGAACAAACCTAATTTTAATATTAATTTCATACTTCTTTATCCAGAAAAATGGACTTTTAAAACTTGCAGGAATAAAAGATTCTAAACTGAAAAAGTGGCATCTTCTTCTTTTTCCCTTATATTTAGCTATGCTGAATTTGGTGTCTTTGGAATCAGTAAATATGGGATTGCTATTACCTAATCTTGCATTATTGATAATTTATTCAATAACAATAGGAGTTTCAGAAGAGTTGAGCATTCGAGGTTTCATTCAATCTTACTTAATCAAACGGTTTGATTTAACAAAGAAGAATATTATTTTATCCATACTAGCTTCTTCCATTTTCTTTGGAGTGATGCATTGGCTAAATTTTGACAAATGTCTTTACGGCGAGTTATCACAATTTTTTTATGCCACCTTTATTGGAGTGATGTTTGGAAGTCTGCTGGTAATCACCAAAAGAATTTATCCTTTGATAATTATTCATAGTATTATTGATTTTGTTGCAAAGATAGACTCAACTGGACTTCCTGTAAAGCAAAAAGTGGCTGAATCAGTTTCATTTGGAAATGCTATTATGACGACTTTGATTGTATTACCTTGTATTATTTATGGATTAATTTTATTGAAAAGAATAAAATTGATAGAAATAGAAAAATAAGCACAATCGCACAACAAGGGTTTTGCTTCAGGCGGGCTGAAGTGCAAAATTCAACGATAGTTTTTTAATTAAACATTAGTAATAAATTCGGCTTTTGTGCTTCGAAATCCCGCCCGAACGCAAAGCCCCGAAA
>SEBM01000822.1 GCA_004296145.1 Flavobacterium sp. | reverse complement strand
AAAAATATCTTCAAAGAACCATACAAGTGAATGTAAGTTATAAAAACATATTCGACATGGATAGTCACGCTTGATGGCAGGCAATACAATTATTTATAAAATGGGCAAACTTAAAAAAGAAACATACGATTTATACGACAATGAAAAAGTTATGGGAAGCAATTTCTCTGAGGGACATATAGGTGATGAAGATTTTTCATTGATAATCTCAAAAATACTACACCCAAAGGAAATACTTCCATGGACTTCACCGTGGTTTCATGCCTCTTTTTATACAATCGGAATTGTTATTGATTCCTATGGTACTATGAAACAGGAGGATTTAACGGTTAACATTGAACCCAATATGCTGTTTATGAATAAACCGGGCGATTTGCAGCAATTAAGATGGGATGAAATAAACGAAACCTATGGTTTATTATTTTCTGAAGATTTTCTCTTAAAATATGCCGGAATTTCTATTTATACAATGTTTCCTTTTTTGTTATTTGAAAGACATTTGCCACTACATGCCTCACCAGAATTTCAGCAAGAGCTAAAAACGATTATTTTATTAATTTATCAGGAACTAAAAAAAGATTCACCACTCAAAAAGAAATTATGTGCAAATCTGCTTACCAGAATTTTACTTAAAATAAAACAAGAATTCTGGGTAGGTTACAGCATAAATAATGCACAATCCCGAAATCCAGATATTTTAAACGATTTTAAGCAAAATCTTGAGTATCACTATGAGCAGCTGCTGAAAGGCAAAGTTAAGCAAGTCCTTCATATAAAAGACTATGCTGAGATGCAACAACTTCACGAAAACTATCTGTCAACGATCTTAAAAGAAAAGACTGGAAAAACCGGGGGGCAATTGATCGCTGAAAAAACATTGATGACAGCAAAGATCTTAATTCAGGATTCTCAATACACTATGAAAGAAATTGCACATATTTCAGGATTCAGCTACACTTCGTACTTTAATATTTTCTTCAAAAAGCATACGGGCCTCACACCTTTGGATTATCGCAAAAAATGTCAGCAGGATTAATTTTATCTATCATATTTAATATGGTAAATAAGGTCATAAAGGTATTTAAACGCCGTTATTTGATAAACTTTAGCATTAGTCTATTACAGATTTACATCTATTCTTTTTCAAAATCATAGGCCATTTACTATATTTTTTCTACAATAGTGATTCTTTATATCGTACAAGACCAATAATTTGCTACTATATTAAAAAAACTGTCGGCTACATACATACCAACATACATCATCTACTGAAATATTTCAAACCAATAGTTTGATTCTAATCCAGCGTATAAATACGATTTTCTTTAAACATATGAAGTAGTTAATACTACTTAAAACTCCGGTGTTTTACACTGAGATTTTCCATTCAATTTTCTTGAATTATTTGAGACTTAAATTCATTATTAAATGTTTATCATATAAACAAATCTATAC
>SEBM01000821.1 GCA_004296145.1 Flavobacterium sp. | reverse complement strand
TTATAAGTCCGTAAACGTATTTATTATTTATTAAAAAAACAATACTACTCACGAAATTTATTTCACCGGTCAAAAATAATGTTAAATAAAATAAAAAAAAAATATTTTGTCGATAAACTAACATGAAAAACCGACGTAAAACGTTAAATTTTATACTATATAACTTTTTTCTTACTAATGTTTTTTAACTTTTTTTTAATAATTTTAAAATTTTAAGATTTACGTTAAAATTTTCGTCTACAAAGCATTTTTTCGCTGTGCTTTCCACCATCTTTCTGGCAGTTCTTGGTTACAAGCGAGCAAATATTCGTCATAAGAACACGGTAATAACGTATTTCTTTTTAATTTATTGTGACCATTAGATTCGTAAGGAATTTCTATCCACCAACGCTCTGTTTTATCACTTTTATAAAAAATCAATTCTTCATCTTCAAGCGGCACTATATACTTTAAATAATTTGTTCTGCTTCCAAAAGGATATTCTTTTGAACGGTAGTGATACCCTTCTATAAAATACCAGACAATCTGTGCAATTATTACCGATTCCTGCGCTGTACTATTATGATTAAAGATTCCAAAAGAGGAAACTTTATCACTTATACCAGCATATCTCGCCAAAGAACAAATCTCTTTTCCGTTAAAACCATTTGGTTCAAAAGAAATATTATTTCCTGAATCTGAAGACTTTACAGAATTCAAATCAATACTCACTAAGTCAGCATCCCTGAAAACAGGTTCTGCTAAAGAAATTTTATTCGAAATTTCACCTAAGCGATAAGCATCAAAAAACAATTTTTCAATTAAGTCAATTTCTTCCTGAGAATTGTAATACGTCTGATATCCTATATTACAATAATTAAAAAGATTATTTGGCTCGTCAATTATGATTTTTGTTAAGTAAGAATTAGCCGAAACTGTTTCATTTTCTTTACCAAAATCAAATTTATTATCTACAGAAACCATGTTTACCATTTGCTCTAAATCATCGTATGCACGATACAAAGCATAGGTTAAATCCTGCGAACCTCCCAGAACTATCGGAATCACTTTATTTTTAATTAAAGCAGATGTTACCTTTTTTAATGCAAAATAAGTATCCTCAACAGAATCTCCTGCAAGTATATCTCCTAAATCTGCAATTGATGCATCCCAGTTTCCGGGAAACATGCCGTAAAGTTTTTTACGAACAGCGTTCAGGTTTACTTCATTAACAATATCAATATTTCTACGATCTTCTAAAACACCAACTACAGCAATATTAATTTTATTAATATCCGGAAACTGATCCTGAGTATGAAAAGCAACCTTGCTTCCCAATTCCTGTGAAGATAAAGAACTAATGAATTTTAAAATTCCGTCGTTAACTGGTTCTAGAAAATCAAATTCCATTCTTTATTTCTAATGTTTTGTTATAACCAACGATATATAAAACTGTTTTCATAGAAAACCTCTTTCCA
>SEBM01000219.1 GCA_004296145.1 Flavobacterium sp. | reverse complement strand
ACATTTAACTTCGGAACTACATAACGTTCTCTTCACTATCAGTTTTAAGTATAAAAAATCTCTTATAGTTGAATCTCGCTTTTGTGTTTCGCTTTCGCGTCCCAAAAAAATGGAACTAAATAATATACTCAAAATTAGATCTGAAGAATCCTGGCAGGATAATCTTCCTTCACTTTCTATTGACTGTGTTATTTTTAGTTTTAAAGATGCTTCGCTTCGTGTTATTATGATCAAAATGAAAGATCAGGATGCTTGGGGATTACCGGGCGGCTACGTACGAAAAGACGAAAATATTGATGAAGCGGCCGTACGTATTTTAAAAAACAGAACCGGAGCAGAAAATATTTATTTGCAGCAGTTTTTTACTTTTGGAAATCTAAACCGATCTGAAAAAGCTTTCGAAAAATATGAAGAGAATTTATGGCACAAACAACGTTTTGTTTCCATTGGTTATTATGCCTTGACAGATTATTCGCAAGTTAATTTGGTAATTGATGAATTTTCAACCGCCTGCGAATGGAAATCAATTGATCAATTGCCTGATTTTATGATGGATCATAAAACGATTTTTGAGAAAGGCCTGCTGACTTTAAGAGAACAATTAAATAATCATCCGATTGGTTATAATCTTCTTCCTGAGAAATTTACCATGCCGGAGCTTCAAAAATTATATGAAGCTATTTTAGGAAAAAAACTCAACAGAGGAAATTTTTACCGAAAAATTCTTCGTTACGACATTCTCACCAAACTGGACGAATCACGCAAAGGCGGTGCGCACAAAGCACCCGATTTGTATAGTTTTGATCTGGAAAAATACAATGCAGCTTTAAAAGAAGGTTTGAAAGGAAGCTGGTAAAATTTTTTAAACCATATAAGTTATATAAGTTCATATAATTTTGGTTTAAAAAAAAGCTTTGCCAAAGTTTAAATTTTGACAAAGCTACTTTTATAACTTATATTACTTATATGGTTTAAATAACAGCGATTGGCGCTGCGAGGCAGCTTTCGGGAATATCGAAAGCGTTTACCAATGAAACCGCATCCGGGCGAATGTCCCAACATAACTGATTGACCATTTTACGGATGGCTTTGGTTTTTACCGCTTCCATATAGCCGTCTTCTAAGTACCAGGCTTTGTTTTTCTCAATTTGGGAAAGTGCGTATAACTGATATAGTTTTGTTAGAATTTCTTTTGACTTTTCGTCCTGAACTCCTTTTATTGCTTCCTGAAATTGCTCTAAAACAATGCGTTCCAAATACGCCTGAGCCACATCAATCATTTGATGCTGAACAACATTAAATGCATCATACGCTTCTAAACCTTCATCAATCAGTTTTTTGATACGTCTTGCAGCAGATGCCAGAATTGTTTTTTCTCTGTGTACAAACGCCTGTAAATGAAACTGATCGTCTAATAAATGCTCATCGTCTGTTTTGCGGGTTGCAATTGGATTTTTTTCTGCAATGGCTGTTTTGGCATTTTCATATACATAATTGATGATTCCCAAAGATCCCATTTCTCCAAATGCTTTTCTGAATTCGGCTAAGCGATTTTTGGCAACCAACTGCATCAAAACAGTATTATCGCCTTCAAAAGTCGTATAGATTTCGGTATCGTTTTTTAAGGCATCGATGCGGTTTTCAGATAAATATCCTTTTCCGCCGCAAGCTTCACGACATTCCTGCAAAATATCTCTGGTACTCCAGGTTGAGTATGATTTCATTCCGGCTGCCAAAGCTTCTATTTCCTGCATTTCCGATTCGGTTCTGTTTAGGAAACGATTCGTAAGATATTGTAAGGCAAAATGCATGGCATAGGTTTTCGCTAAATGTGGAAGCAATCTTCTTTGATGCATTCTGTAGTTTAAAATGGGCACTTCAGAACCGCCTTCTGGTCCGAATTGTCTTCTTTGATCGCTGTAGCGAATGGCAATCGTAAGTCCGGATTTCGCTGCCGCTAATGCCGAACGCGGAATTCCGATTCTTCCTCCAACTAAAGTTCCCAACATCGTAAAGAAACGTCTGTTATCACTCGGAATCGGGCTTTCGAATTCTCCTTTATCATTTACAGATGCAAAACAATCCAGCATATTTTCTTTCGGAATTTCAACCTGATCGAAACTAATTGTTCCGTTATCAACGCCATTTAATCCCATTTTATGTCCGCAATCTCCAATGGTAACGCCTTCAACCGTTTTTCCGTTTGTATCACGCAACGGAACCACAAATGCATTTACACCATAATCGTGATCATCGATAATCAGTTTAGCGAAAACGGTTGCCATTTGTCCATGTACGGCTGCGTTACCGATATATTCTTTTTGTGCGTTTTTATTTGGCGTGTGAATCGTAAAAGTCTGTTTATCGTGATTGTAAGTTGCTGTGGTTTCAAGCCCTTTTACATTCGATCCGTGGTGGGTTTCTGTCATCGCGAAACAACCCGGAAGTTTTAATGATCCGATATCTTTTAGATATTTTGCATAATGTTTTTCGGTTCCAAGCGACTGAACGCTCATTCCCCAAAGTCCAAACTGAACTCCGAATTTTATCACCAAACTTAGATCGTGATAACTTAGCGTTTCCATAATCGCAAAATAATCGGCTATGTTTTCTCCACCGCCATATTGCTTTGGATATGCCATATTTCCGAGATTTTCTTCGGCTAAAATTTTACACCAATTGTAAACGGTTTGGCGATAAACATTAATATCTGTTGACGCTTCATAAGCAAATTCCGGTCTTGAAATTACCGATTTTACTTTTTTGATAATCGCAGCTTCTTTTCCGTCTAAAAGCTCTGTGATTTTCTGTATATCAAAATTACTGTTGGTTTGAGAACTCGCTGTAAAAGAGTCTGCTTTTGTTTTGAAATTCTCAATCACTTCTTCGCCCAAAACTCCCAAATCATTTTCAAGTTTGGTAAAATCAGGTTTTAAAGTCGAAACATCCAGATTGGTATCTGAAAGCGCAACTGCAATATCGTAAATTGATTTTATTGAAGATTTGTCTTTAATACTTTTCTCGATATCCGATTTCCATTCTGCGAGTTCATTTCGCGAAGGTGGATTTGAAATATCTACTTTAGAAATTAAAAATTCTTTTTCTTCTCCGGAAAGAACATTTAGATTATTTATAAATTCTTTTAATGTCGAAAATTCTTTCTGAGTCAGAAGATCATCAGACCACACTAAATAAAATAAGGGAATAAAAGCTTGAAGTTTGGTATTTTTCATAAATATAAATTCGGTTTTGAACTAGCATTTTGTTTTTTTTTTTGCCACGAATTACACGAATTCCACAAATTATATTTGATTCTATTCGAAAAAATTAGTGCAATTAGTGTAATTCGTGGCAAAAAAACTTTTCCGTTTTTAACAAAAAAAACAGAAATGAAAAATACTCATTCCTGTTTTAATATGCTGTTAAGATTCTCGTAATTTATTGTGGTCAATTCGTGGTTTTTGCAACCGAAACATATTTTTTTCTCATCGCAAAAATATGATGCGAGTTAAAAACTATAACGGCGATAAATATAATGCCATACGCTGTAATTTGCAGAGCACTTATATTCTCGTGATATACAAAAGTTGCCAGACCAAATGCAATCATTGGATTAATATTTAAAAGCATTCCGACTGTAGACGAATTAATTCCTGACAATGCATATAAATTCAGAAACAACGGGAAAATGGTAAATAATATCGCTATAGTTTCGATACAGAAATAAAACTTAAATTCTGTTGGAACCGGACCGCTGTAAAAAGGATAAAAAGGCAATAAAACCAATCCTGCCAAAGTAATGTGGAACGTAAGGATTATAAATTTATCAAATCCCTTATTAACACGCTGACTTACTAAATAACAGGCGTATGTTAAACCAATTATAATGCTGTAAAACATATCCATAATATCGGCATACGACAACAACAAACATCCTGAAATACTTAAACCTACAGAAATCCACTGTGTTTTTGAAAGTTTTTCATGTAAAAGAAAATAAGCTAATAATGTTGTCAGAATCGGGCAAACCAAATACGCCAGAGAAGTTGCTTTTACACTAACATGATTCATTACAAATATAAAAGTAAACCAATTGGCAATCAGGAAAAAGCTTCCACCAAAATTCAGTAAAAGTGTTTTTCTTTTTTCTGTTTTTGATAAGGATTTAAAAGTTTCTACAGTTTCTTTTATGCTTTTTCTTTTGAAAGTAAAGGCAATCAACAACATTAAAATACTACAGCTGAAAACGCGGTTGAATAAAATATCCAGCGATGGATAATCATGAATTGGTTTTAGCACAAGACTAAAAAATCCCCATATGGTATATGCGGTTATAGCGGCTAGGTAATATTTGGTTGTTTTCACGGGTTTATTTTTTTGATTACTTTTTGATAAAACAAATTTCATAAAAATAAAACAGCAATACAGATACAGTTTTTGTAAATTGCACCATAACAGTTTATTTTATGAGAAATTCAAATTACTTATATCTTCAGTTTGCAGACCGAATCGAAAAGCAGATCAAATCGGGTGTTTTGAGTGTTGGTGATAAGCTGCCTTCTATTCGTGAAGTCTGCGCCGAAACAGGTTACAGCATGAGTACAGTCAGCAAGGCTTATTATGAAATCGAAAGCCGTTCTCTGATTGAATCAAGGCCGCAATCTGGTTATTATGTAAGTAATACTTCGGCAAGGATTATTACAGAACCAAGTCCCAGCAGTCCGGTTTTGAAGTCTTTAAATGTTGATCGTGAGGATTTGATTGATCAGGTTTATGGCAATATGACAGATAAAAATATTACAATGCTTTCGCTTGGTTTTCCTTCTAATGAATTGCTTCCGATTGCCAAATTAAACAAAGGAATGATTCAGGCGATGCGCTCGCTGCCCAACAGCGGTACGAGTTATGAAGAAGTGCAGGGAAATCCAAACTTGCGACGCGAAATTGCGCGTTGGTCTTTTACCTGGGGCGGATCTCTGACAGAAGATGACATTATTACAACTCCGGGCTGTACAAGTGCGATTTCGCATTGTTTAATGACTTTGACTAAACCGGGAGATACTATTGTTATTGAAAGTCCTGCTTATTTTGGTCTTTTGCAATTGGCAAAATCACTGGGTCTGTATGTTATGGAGATGCCAACCAACATGACTACAGGAATAGAATTGGAAGCTTTGAAAAAAGCACTTTCTTCTAAAAAAGTAAAAGCCTGCGTTTTGATGAGCAATTTCAGCAATCCGTCAGGAAGCATGATGCCTGTGGAACACAAAAAAGAAGTGGTAAGATTAATGGAATTTTATAATGTTCCGCTGATTGAAGATGATATTCACGGCGATTTATACTTTGGCTCAAGCCGACCTACTAATTGCAAAACATATGACGAAAGCGGTATTGTGCTTTGCTGTAGTTCGGTTTCCAAAACTCTGGCTCCGGGTTATCGCGTCGGCTGGGTTTCTCCGGGGAAATTTAAAAAAGAAATTTTACGAAATAAAATTTATCATACTCTCTCTCCTCCTACTATTACGCACGAGGTTATTGGTGATTTTCTTAAAAATGGACGTTATGAAAATCATCTCAGAAAAATTCGTCAGATATTAAATCATAACTGCAATAATTATATCAATACGGTTTTAGAATCTTTCCCGAAAGGTACAAAAGTGAGTCAGCCACAAGGCGGATTTTTTCTATGGATAGAATTAGATAAAGAAATTGATACTGCCGATTTTTATCATTTGGCGATGAAACATCATATCAGTATTGCGCCGGGAAGGATTTTCTCGTTTCAGGATCAGTTTTCAAATTGCATGCGATTGAGTTTTGGGCTTCCGTGGTCAAATGAATTGCGTCAATCCATACAAACTTTAGGAAAGCTTCTTGCTGTGTAAAATAGAAAAACCAGACAGCATAAAAACAATAAACAGCGCTGTCTGGCTAACAATCTAACAATTAAATGACCAAAAAATTATAAAACGAAATAAGCGTCGTTTTCCGCTTTTTTAGGTTCGTCTTTTAAATCAAATTCATTTAAAATGTCGAACTCGCTTTGATACTCGTTAAGCATCTGCTTGATATTTTTTTCTATTGTTGTTGCAATCATTGTTACAGGCGTGTCTGTTGGTCTGTTTTCAAACGGATCCTGTAAATGAATTGCCATTCTTTCGATCAAAAAGAAAGCCGCTGCGATGGCTGTAATCAACGGGATTGCAAACCAGCTTAATACACTCGTTAATCCAAATGGTAATAACAAAATAAATAAACACAATGTCAGTCTGATATACATACTGTATGTGGTCGGGAAAATGGTGTTTTTAATTCTTTCACATTTACCCATTTCATCACATAATCTTGATAATGTATTGTCTATTTCGACTTGCTGATACATATTGATGCGCTTTTCATTTTTAGCGTTTCTAAGATCTCTGGCGTGCAGCATCAAAATGGCATTTGGCACGTTTTGATGATTTTTGATGTATTTAATTTCTTCTTCTCTTATTAAACCTTTCAATGGTTTTATGGCATCTTTACCTCTAAGGGATTGTCCTAAACTGTAGCACCATGCGATTTGTCTTTTGGCAAAATTCTCTTTGAACTCGCTTGCTTCTACAGAAAAATCAGGGTCTTTATAAAATGTCAAAACCTGGCGGATCAAAGTTCTGGAATCATTTACAACGGCTCCCCAGACAATTCTGGCTTCCCACCATCTGTCATAAGCCTGATTGGATTTAAAGGCTAATAAAAGCGAGATAATAGTTCCAATCATAGTTGGAATCGCAATCGGAATATCTACTGGCAGGTTGATAAAATAGTAATGAAAAATTTCAAATAGTATCGTATATGCCAGTACAAGACCAATTTCTACTTTAATTTTCCCGAGAATGTACTTCATTGGTATTCTTTTCTTTAATAACATATTTTCGGTTTTAAATTAATATTTGCTTTTTTAGTACTTAGTTCTTAGTACTTAGT
>SEBM01000218.1 GCA_004296145.1 Flavobacterium sp. | reverse complement strand
GTAATATTATCAATTGTTTAAAATTTTACATTTGTTTTAAATAATTTGTAAATTTATAAATATGAAAACAAAAATTTTCTTAAATCTCCCCGTAAAAGATTTAAAACGTTCTATGAATTTCTTTGAAGAATTAGGTTTTACCTTTAATTTAAACTTTACAAATGATCAGGGAGCTTGTCTGGAAATAGATGAAAATATTTTTGCAATGCTTCTTACGGAAGAATTTTTTAAAACATTTACCCACAGACAAATTTGTAAGACTGATACTGATATAGAACTTATAACAGCATTATCTGTTGATAGTCGGGAAGAAGTAGATGCAATGTTAGCTAAAGTTGTAAAAGCCGGAGGAACTGAATATCGGGAAACTAAAGATTATGGATGGATGTATCAAAGGAACTTTTTGGATCTGGACGGGCATCATTGGGAAATTTTCTTTATGGATGAAAGTCAGGTGCCGTCAAATTAATTTTTAAAACTTTTAATCAATGATTACAGTACAAAATAAAATTAATGCATCAATTGATAAAGTCTGGAAATTATGGAGTTTGCCTGAACATATTGTAAAATGGAATTCGCCTTCAGACGAATGGCACACATCAGATGCACAAAATGATCTTAGAGTAGGAGGGAAATTTAAATTTGTAATGACTTCTAAAGATCGCAGCAATAGTTTTGATTTTGAAGGAACATACACAAGAGTCGAAAAAAATAAATTAATTGAATATAAATTATCAGATAACAGAACTGCAAGCATTCGTTTTGAAAATCAGGACGATGTAGTGAAAATTACAGAAATTTTTGAACCGCAAAAGCAAGATTCGGAAAGTATGCAAAAAGAATGGTGTCAGGCTGTAGTTGATAATTTTAAACAATACGCTGAAAATTTTAAATAAATATAAAATCAATTTTAAATAAAATATAATGATCACAATACAAACGACAATTAATGCATCTATCGACAAAGTTTGGGAAATCTGGACAAAACCTGAACATATTACCAAATGGAGTTTTGCTTCGCCTGACTGGCATACGCCTTATGCGGAAAATGATTTGAGAGAAGGAGGAAAATTCAAATCGACTATGGCAGCAAAAGACGGCAGTATGAGTTTTGATTTTTGGGGCGAGTATACTTTGGTAAAAGAAATTGAAGCAATCAATTATGTAATGGGTGACGGTAGAAAAGCAGAAATTGTTTTTAAGGAAACCCCAAACGGAGTAGAAATCATAGAAAGTTTTGATCCCGAAACACAAAATCCTGAAGAAATGCAACGCGGAGGCTGGCAGGCTATTTTGGACAATTTTAAAAATTATGTAGAAAGTATAACTTAAAAAAAAGAAAAAAATGACAAAACAAATTTGGTTGAATCTGCCTGTTAAAGACGTGGCAAAAGCAAAAGACTTTTTCTGGAAAATTGGTTTTTCTTTTAATCAGCAACACGAAACTCCAACTTCTGCTTGTATGTTGGTTGGTGACGGACACTTTGTTGTAATGCTTTTTGAAGAAACTTTGTTTGAAAGTTTTTCCCAAAACAAAATTACAGACACACAATCTAGTTCAGAAATCCTGATTTCGATTGATGCCGAAAGCAAAGAAGAAGTTGATGAACTGGTTGAAAAAGTAAAAGCTGCCGGTGGAAATGTTTTTGCCCCTGCAACCGAAAGTCAAGGCTGGATGTATGGAGCTGCTTTTGCAGATTTGGACGGGCATCGCTGGAATGTTTTGTACATGGATCTTAGTAAAATACCGCATTAATATGGAAACACTAGAATTTACAATCAGAATTAAGGCTTCGGCTGAAAAAGTATGGTCTGTTTTATGGAACGAAGAAACGTATAAAAAATGGACAGGAGCTTTTTGTGAAGGTTCGTATGCAGTCAGTGACTGGAACGAAGGAGATAAAATACAATTTATGTCTCCGGGTGGAGAAGGAATGAGCAGTGTAATTGAAACTAAAATTCCTAATGAATATATGGCTTTTAAACATATAGGTGAAATAAAAGACTTTAAGGAAGTACCTCTTAACGACGAAACCAAAAGTTGGAGCGGAGCAATGGAAACCTACAGATTAACTCCTGACGATGAGTTTACTGATTTGGTTTCTCAGGTGGATATAATAGAAAAACATATCGACTATTTTAAAGAAACTTTCCCAAAAGCGCTTGAAGCGGTTAAGGAATTAGCAGAAGCATAATGAGAATTTTAGTCCTTAGTTCTTAGTCCCTAGTGTTTAGTATTAAAAACTAAGTTCTAAGCACTAGGGACTAAAAGACTAAGGACTAAAAGCTAAAAAAACAACAAACAATTAGAAAAAAATATCATGGCAGCAGTAAATCCTTATTTATTATTTAACGGAAATTGCGAAGAAGCATTTCTATTTTACAAATCAGTTTTTGGCGGAGAATTTCCGTATATGGGAAGATTCAGTGAAGCACCACCGGAAGATGGCGGCGGCGAACAACTTTCTGAAGCAGACGCAAACAGAATTATGCACGTTTCACTGCCAATTGGTAATACCATTTTAATGGGGAGTGACAGTCATCCGAGATATGGTGATGTGCTTATCGGAAGTAATTTTCAGATTTCTATAAACGTAGACAGTACCGAAGAAGCAGACCGCATTTTTGACGCACTTTCTGCAGGGGGAAAACCTTATATGCCAATGAGTAAAACATTTTGGGGTGCTTATTTTGGAATGTTTCAGGATAAATTTGAGATAAGCTGGATGGTGAATTTTGATGAAAATATGACTAAATAAAGTTAACCTCGGAATTTGTGTATTAAATAATTCGCGAATTCAGGACTAAAAAATAATCAAAAGTTATGTAATTCTAATACAGAAACATAATTGTTAAATTATTCGAAAAAGCACATTGTTATGTGCTTTTTGCGTTTAATATTCTTTTTTATCATCAATAGATTACCGATTTTTGTCGCTTCTTAATCAACAAAGAAAAAATGGCAATAGAAGATAAAGAGATTATTTTATTAAAAGTTTCAGGTCACGATAAACCCGGAGTTACGGCAGGTTTGACAGCAGTTTTAGCAACTTATGATGCCGATATTCTGGATATAGGTCAGGCAGATATTCACGATACACTTTCTTTGGGTATTTTGTTTGAAATAAAAGCCGGCTCAACTTCTGCACCAGTTTTAAAAGACTTGTTATTCAAGGCTTATGAGTTGGAAGTGAAGGTTAAATTTATTCCAATTTCTATTGAGGATTATGAAACCTGGGTAAAATCACAATCAAAACAACGCTATATCATTAATATTTTGGGAGAAAAACTGGCGGCTTCTCAATTGGCGGCCGTAACTAAAATATTATCTGATCAAAATCTCAATATCGATTCAATCATAAGATTAACCGGAAGAACTTCAATTATTGAAAAAGAAGAAAACCCGCGTTCTTGTATCCAATTATCCGTTACCGGAGAAATTGTAAACAAGATTGTCATGACAGCTAGTTTTATGCAGATTTCAAGAACATTAGATGTAGATATTTCTTTTCAGGAAGATAACATTTACAGAAGAAATAGACGTTTGGTTTGTTTTGATATGGATTCTACATTAATTCAGGCTGAAGTAATTGACGAATTAGCCGAACTAAATGGCGTTGGCGAACAGGTAAAAGCAATTACAGAATTAGCCATGAATGGTGAAATTGATTTCAACGAAAGTTTCAAACAGCGTATGGCTTTGCTGGAAGGTTTAAGCGAAGATGTTTTAAGATCAGTTGCCGAAAAATTGCCAATTACAAAAGGAGCACATCGTCTGATGAAAGCCTTAAAATATTACGGATATAAAACGGCAATCCTTTCCGGAGGATTTACTTATTTTGGAGAATATCTGCAAAAAGAATTAGGAATTGATTACGTTCATGCCAATCAATTAGAAATAAAAGACGGTAAATTGACCGGAAAATATATTGGTGATATCGTCGACGGACAAAAGAAAGCAGAACATCTAAAAGCTATTGCCGAAAAAGAAGGTATTCACATCAATCAGACTATTGCTGTTGGAGATGGGGCAAACGACTTACCAATGCTGAATTTAGCAGGATTAGGAATTGCTTTTCATGCGAAACAAAAGGTAAAAGAAAGTGCCTCAACATCTATTTCTAGTTTAGGTCTTGATGGTGTTTTATATTTATTAGGATATCATGATCGATATATTGATATGATGTAATTGAGAATAAATAAAAAGAATAAGGAAAAGAATGGAAGCAAAGTTGTGTCATTTCGACGTAAGGAGAAATCACATAAAGTTATTCCAGCATTGTGGTTACGAGTGTGATTTCTCCTTACGTCGAAATGACACAACGGTACTAATAAATAAAAAGCCTTAGTTTTCTTTTAAAACTAAGGCTTTTTATTTATTTTTAAGACATTCCCTTCAACTGTTCCAAATAATCTCTCTGATTAGAAAGTCTCGGAATTTTATGTTGTCCACCTAATTTATCTCTTTCTTTCAACCAGTCATAAAATAAATTTTGTCTGGCAACATTAATCACCAAAGGATTTAAAGTCATATTGTTGTAACGTTTTGCTTCGTAATCAGAGTTTAAAGTCTGCAACGTTTCATCCAAAACTTTTTGGAAAAGACCAACATCGGCAGGTTTTTGCTTAAACTCAATCATCCATTCATGAGCACCTTTTTCTTTGTCCTGCATAAAAATGGGAGCAACCGTATAATCTATAACTTCAGTTTGAGTAAGCTGGCATGCTTTTGCAATGGCCTGATCGGTATTTTCGACCATTAATTCTTCTCCAAAAACATTTATATGATGTTTTGTTCTTCCGGTTACACGAATCCTGTATGGGTTTAAAGAAGTAAAGCGAACCGTATCACCAATTAAATAGCGCCATAACCCGGAATTGGTCGTAATAACGATAGCATAGTTTTTATTCAGTTCGACATCAGCAAGTCGGACCACTTTTTGGTTTGGAGTATCAAAAGTATCCATTGAAATAAATTCATAGAAAATTCCATAATCCAGCATCAGCAATAAATCACTTGAATTATTCAAATCCTGAATCGCAAAAAAACCTTCTGATGCGTTGTATATTTCGTAGTATTTAAAATCGTTGCTTGGTAAGATTTTTTTGTATTGTTCTTTATAAGGAGAAAAACTAACACCTCCGTGAAAATAAACTTCAAGGTTTGGCCAGATTTCCAATAAGTTTCCTTTTCCGGTATTTTCAAGAACTTTATTCATTAAAACCAACATCCAGGACGGAACTCCTGCAAAACTGGTTACGTTTTCGTTTTTTGTCTCGTTTATGATTGCAGCGATTTTAGTTTCCCATTCACTCATCAAAGAAGTTTTGCTGCTGGGTGTACTGCTAAATTCTGCCCAAATTGGCATATTTTCGATCAAAATTGCCGAAAGATCTCCAAAGTAAGTATTATTGTTTTCATAGATCTGAGAGCTTCCGCCCAAGCGAAGACTTTTTCCCAAAAACAATTCAGAATCTTCATTGTTGTTCAGGTATAAACAAAGTAAATCTTTACTTCCTTTATAATGACAATCTTCAAGCGCCTCATTACTTACCGGTATAAATTTACTTTTAGCATTTGTAGTACCGCTTGATTTTGCAAACCATTTAATTGGAGTTTCCCAAAAAACAGCCTGTTCGCCCTGACGCGTGCGCTCAATAAGAGGCTGCAGTTCTTCATAAGTGGCAATAGGCACTCTTTCAGCAAAAGTCTGATAAGATTTTATTGATGAAAAATCATATTGTTTGCCAATAACCGTATACTCAGAAGCTGTCAATAAGTTATGTAACAATTCTTCCTGAACTTCATTCGGATATTTTAGAAAGAGTTCTATTTGATGAATCCTTTGTTTAAGAACCCAAGATGCAAACGAGTTGATTATTGATAGGGGCATGGAAATTTTTAGATTTAGATTACTGATTTTAGACTACTGATCCAACGCTTATCGTAAATCAGGAAATTTAAAATTTGAATATCATCAGACAAATATTAACTTTGTCACTGTATCAAAAATAGTGTTTTTTTGTAAAAAAAACCACTCTATTTCAGGTAAAGATTCTAATTGTATTCGATTGCGAATTAAATTATGCTCAATATCAGGGAATTCTAAAATCTAAAATCACCAATCTAAAATTAAATGCAATATCAAGGGGTACTTACAAAAATGCAGACTGAAATCGGAAATCCTATTCAATATTATTTGGTTTTTGAGGATAGTTTTCTCAATATGAATCAATTATTGGATAAAGAAATTGAGATTAATTTTGCAGGTTACCAATGCCTGAATTGCAATAAAAAGAAAAAAATATTCAGACAGGGTTTTTGTTATGATTGTTTTTATTCAAGTCCTGCAGTGGGTGATTGGATTATGAGACCAGAATTGAGTACGGCACATTTAGGAATTGCAGACCGTGATTTAGAATACGAACAAAAAGTGCAGTTGCAGCCACACGTTGTTTATCTGGCTGTTGCAAGTGAAGTAAAAGTAGGTGTAACCCGCAAAACACAAGTTCCTACACGTTGGATTGATCAGGGTGCGAGTCAGGCAATTGCAGTTGTTGAGGTTCCGAATCGTTATTTAGCAGGAATTGCCGAAGTAGCGCTAAAAAGCCATTATACAGATAAAACCAATTGGCGAAAAATGCTTCAGAATTCTTCTCAGACTTTTGATTTAATACAGGAAAAAGCAAAAATTGAAAATTTGATTCCGGATGAAGTGCGCGAATATTTTTTTAGCGAAAAGAACGATGTCTACGATCTGAATTATCCTGTTTTGAATTATCCTGCAAAAGTGGCAAGTCTTAATTTGGACAAAACGCCTTCTTTTAATGGAAAACTTACCGGAATAAAAGGCCAATATCTAATATTTGCAGACGGAACTGTTTTTAATGTTCGCGGATCTGAAGGTTATTTGGTTTTTGAGGATAGTTTTCTCAATATGAATCAATTATTGGATAAAGAAATTG
>SEBM01000820.1 GCA_004296145.1 Flavobacterium sp. | reverse complement strand
TTATTATGCCGTTTTTTGCCTTTTTCTTGTGGCTTTTTCACAACAAAAAAAAGTGGTATTATTTTGATCATGGAATTTTCACACTGCATTATTTCTCATTTCTCCTGCTCATTTTTCTGGTAATGTTTATTATTGATAAGTTATTTGGTCTCTTTGGAGAAAATAATCCATTGTCATACATATCGGGAATTACAACATTTGTCGGAACATTATGGATGTGCTATTATTTTTATCCTGCACATCACCGTTTTTACGGTGAATCCCGAATAGTTTCGTTTATCAAAAGTGTATGTTTGTTCATAATAAACTCAATTTTTATTCTATTTTTACTGACCTTTTACGTACTTTACACTTTTATTAATTTACACTAACTATTTAGAATGAAAAAATTACTCATTTTATTATTAATTGCTTCTGCATTTTCATGCGAAAGCACGCACTCTGTTGTGTCGGGAGACAACTCAGATCCAACAAAATATATTAAAGTTATTACAGAAAAAGACTTAAAAACAATGTTATATGTTGTTGCTTCTGATGAAATGGAAGGCCGCGAAACTGGTTCGAAAGGACAAAAAAAAGCGGGTCTTTACATGATTGAGCAATACAAAAAGAATGGTGTTTCGTTTCCTAAAGGAGCAAAAGATTTCTATCAGACAGTTCCAGCGGCGTTTTTAAATGCAAAACGTAACGAAAACCTACCTGATTCTGAAAATATCTGGGCTTATATCGAAGGTTCTGAAAAACCGAATGAAGTATTGGTAATTTCTGCTCACTACGATCACGTTGGAATCAAAAATGGAGATATCTACAATGGTGCCGATGATGACGGTTCAGGAACCGTAGCAGTTATGGAAATGGCTAAAGCTTTTGCTAAAGCGAAAAAAGATGGCCACGGACCAAAACGTTCTATTTTATTTCTTCACGTAACGGGAGAAGAGCACGGTTTACACGGTTCTCGTTATTATTCTGAAAATCCTTTGTTTCCTATCGCAAATACAATTGCTGACATCAATATTGACATGATTGGGCGTCGCGATGTAGAACATGCAAATACTAACAATTATGTTTATGTAATTGGTGCCGACAGATTATCATCTGACTTGCATAATGCTGTTGTTTCTCAAAATGAAAAATATACTAAAGTAGCGTTGGATTTTAAATTTAATGACCCAAAAGATCCAAACCATTTTTATGAGCGTTCTGACCACTATAACTTCGCAAAACACGGTATTCCGGCTGTTTTCTTCTTCAACGGAGTTCACGAAGATTACCACGGAAAAGGCGATGAACCTCAAAAAATCGAATACGACGCTTTAACTAAAAGAACACAATTGGCTTTCGTAGTTGCCTGGGATTTAGCAAACAGAGCTGAGAGACCGGTAGTTGATAAAAAATAGGTTCTAAGTTGGTAAGGTTCTGAGATACTAAGCTACTAAGTATTTTAGATTTTAGATTTTAGAAC
>SEBM01000217.1 GCA_004296145.1 Flavobacterium sp. | reverse complement strand
GTATAAATATACTTATAATTGTCTTTTTAAAAAAATTGATTTGGTTTTTATTGGCAAGGAAAAATATAAAACCTACATTTGTGCTTACATTCAAAAATTCCGGAAAACATGTTTGAATTTTCACAGTACTTAGGTTTTTTACTTTTCTTGACCATACTAACTATAGGGTTTTGGTTGATGTTTTTCTTAGTAGGTTTCGTATCTTTTTGGGTAACGGGAGCAAGCTGGGAAATGTTCAAAGAGAAAAGAGCTAAAAAAAGACAAGAACAATCAATTTAATTTTAAATTGATTTCAATAAAAAGGACCCGTTTTACGAGTCCTTTTTTTTATGAAATTATATAATACATTTGATTTTAAGTTTGATTGAACATATTTAAACCCGACAGGTTTTTAAAACCTGTCGGGTTTTGTGATAAAAAAAATCCAAATTCCAATTTTTACAGTTGGAATTTGGATTTTTAAATTTTGGATTTCAACAGAAGTTATCCCGGAAATTCTCCTCCGCCTTCATTTCCACCTTCGTTTTTAGGCTGTGTATTTTTATCTCTTTCACTTTTTGCTTTGTTGAAACGGTATGTGAATGATAAATTGAACTGGCGTTTACGGAACTGCATTTCGCTGTATGATGTCTGGTTTTCAAGATAAGTATATGATTTCATAATTCTTGAGTTGAAAACGTCACTAATGTTAAATGCAATTGTTGCTTTGTCTTTTAATACATCTTTGCTAAAAGCGGTGTTCATACCAAACTGTCCAAGGTTTTTACCTTGTGCTGTTTTTTGTTCACCATTGTACATACCAGTCAATTGCCAGTCAATTTTGTATGGTAACGTTACTTTTGAGTTGATTCTTGCAAGCCATGAATTAGCCTGATTGTCTAAATTTTGAACAACCTCGTTTCCTTTAGTGTCTACATAACTGTTTTCTCCGGTTGTTTTTACATTAAAGAAGTTGAAATTACTGTTTAATTTCCACCATTTGTATGGTGTGTAATTGAAAGTAAATTCAAAACCAAATTTTTGTTCTCTTCCCAGGTTGATAGGAGAACTTTTGATTACAGGAGTACCTATAACTGTTTCACCGGGTGCAGGAGTTACTACTTTACCGTCAGGAGTTACAACATCACCGGTAGGAGATCTTACAAAGCTGAAAACGTCTTTTGTATTTTCAAAATACGCTGACGTATTAAAAGTTACCTTGTCCCATCTTTTGATATAACCAATATCATATTTGTCTGTTAAAGAAGGATCTAAATCAGGATTTCCCTGAAAAATATTAATGTTACTTGCATAGTTTACAGCAGGATTCATAAAACGTCCTCTTGGTCTGGATAAACGTTTGCTATAGCTTAAAGAGAAGTTACTTTGATCTGAAATTTCGTAACTAACAAAAGCACTAGGGAATAAATTGTTGTATTTTTTGGTGTTAAAATCGCTGTTATCTAATAAGTTAACTTCAATATTAGTGTCCTCCCATCTTAAACCAAATAAATAAGAAAATTTATTTACTTTGAAACCGTATTGCGTGTAAAGTGCATTGATATTCTCTTTGTATTCTAATGTGTTTGAGATATTATCAATTTTTTGACCGTCACTGTCCAGTACATAATATTCGTTATTTAAGTCGCCAAAACTTCCTTTATAACCAGCTTCAAATTGACTTCCTTTTCCTAAAGGCAATACATAATCGGCTTGAAATAATACTTGTTTCTGCACCTGATTATTTAATGTGTTATTAAAGTCAGAATCGTTACTGCCGGTAATAAGGCTGTTACTATCGTCGGTATTTCTTGAAATAGAAAGATCAGCAGTAAGTTTATGACCTTTATCGTTGAAATTTTTGATTAAGTTGGAAGTGTATTCTACATTGGCATTTCCGGTGTCTCCATCGTTTAAACGATAAGTGGAACCTGTGAAAATACGGTTAGGATCAAAATTATTATAGTTGATTAAATCTCTGTCTTCTCCCGAATTTTTCTGGTAATTGATTGCATTGGTCCAAAAAGTGGTTGGCGTTATTGTCCATTCTATACCAGCTCTTCCGTTAAAACCATCTCTGGTTCTTTTGGTGTCACGATCTTCATCTAAAAAGTTTTTCGTAGTACCGTCTTCATTAAAATATTCTGAATTGGTTTTACCTGCACCTTCATTTGTTCTGTAATTGTAACCGGCAGTCGTGAAGTAATTTAATTTCTCTGTTTTGTAATTTAAGTTGGCACTTAAACCATACGTTTCAGGAAGTCCTGTAGAAGCAATAAAAGTTCCGTTGAAACCTTGATTTTTTCCTTTTTTAAGAATGATATTGATTAAACCTGAACCTCCTTCGGCATCATAACGTGCGGAAGGATTTGTAATTACTTCTACTTTGTCAATGGCATCTGCAGGAAGCTGACGTAACGCTTCAGCAACATTGATAGCGTTTGAAGGTCTTCCGTCAATTAAAATTCTGATATTGTCACTCCCTCTCAAACTTACATTTCCTTCGGTATCAACAGAAACAGACGGTACATTGTCAAGAACATCACTTACAGTTCCGCCTTTTACCATCATGTCCTGCCCGACATTATAAACCTTTTTGTCCAGTTTTATTTCTACTGTCGATTTTTCTGCACGAACGACAACTTCATTTAATTGTGCTGCATCTTCAGAAAGATTTATGACGCCTAAATTCGTGTCATTTTCGATCGTTTTTTGTTTTATTTCTGTTGCTTTAAACGAAATAAATTCGATTTTTATGTCGTAAACACCCGGAGAAATTGCAATATCAAATTCTCCTTTAGGATTTGTGATTCCTCCGGCAATTACTTTTGTATCATTAACGGCAGTGATCGAAATCGTTGCATACTCTAAAGGTTGTTTGCTTACTTTTTCGAAAACTTTTCCGGTGACTTTTACTTTATTTCCTCCAGCTGGTGGCTGCTGTGCGTAGTTGTAAAAACTTGTAAATAGCAATACAAGTATTACAGCAAATTTAATTTGTTTCATTGTTTTTTTTGGCTTTTTCTCTTTTAGACACCAAATTTAGCTTTTGGTTTAATCAGGGAAGTCACAAAAAAATGTTAATGCTACACTTTATAATCAGTCTAAAAAAGAAGCTACAAGATCCATGTCTCTTCCTATAATAGCTTTTCCGTCTTTTACAACAATCGGGCGTTCAATTAAAATTGGATTATCAACCATAGCCTGAATAGTTTCGTCATCAGTAAGTGATTTGCCTTTGTAATTTTCAATCCATATTTTTTCTTTGGTTCTTATTAATTGCAGAGGCTGTAAATTTAATTTTTTGAGTAATGATTTTAAATCATCAAAAGAAGGTGTCTCTGTTAAGTATGGAATAATCTTGTACTCTTGTTTGGATTCTTCTACAAATGCCAGGCAAGTTCTGGATTTTCCGCATCTTGGATTGTGGTAAATTTCTATCATTTTGTTATTTTAAGGTGTTATGAAGATTGTTAAAGTAAAAAAATCGGTATTTTAGCAATACCAAAAATAAGATTTACTTATTAAACTGAATTCTCAATTTTAATTTTTTACATATATGTTTTTAGAGCAAGGAATTAAACCCGAAAATAAATTTTGGAAATACCTTATAGGATCCCTTTTTATCATTTTAGCTTCATTTATTGGTCAGGTTCCTTTTTCTATTGCAGTTCTTTATAAAACGTATAATTCAAATCAAACGTTTCCAACAGACAACAACGCAGCACTCAAAATATTTGAGCCAAATCTTACTTTGTTTTTGGTAATGATTTCTTTTGCATTTGCATTCGCCGGAATTTATTTTGTGGTAAAACATCTTCATAATCAAACCATTCTATCCATAACGACATCAAGAAGTAAAATAGATTGGAAACGTGTGGCATTCTCATTTGCTTTGTGGTCTGTTTTTTCTGTTTTGAGTTTTGTGGTGGTTTATTACAGATCTCCTGAAAATTTTGTTTGGAATTTTAAATTGATTCCGTTTTTGATTCTGGTAGTTTTAGGTTCAGTTTTAATACCGATTCAAACCAGTACAGAAGAATATATTTTTAGAGGTTATCTTATGCAGGGATTTGCAAATCTGTCGCATAATAGATGGTTTCCGTTAGTTATGACATCAGTTATTTTTGGTTCTCTCCATATTTTTAATCCCGAAGTTTTAAAAATGGGTTACATAATTATGATTTATTATATTGGAACAGGTTTGTTTTTGGGCGTTCTGGCACTTATGGATGACGGAATCGAACTTTCATTAGGTTTTCATGCTGCTAATAACCTTATCGGTGCTTTATTGGTAACTTCAGATTGGTCTGTTTTTCAAACGCATTCTATTTTTAAAGATATGTCTGAGCCTTCAGCTGGCTTAGATGTCATTTTACCTATTGTGGTAATTTATCCTATTTTGCTTTTTATTTTTACTAAAAAGTACGGTTGGAAAAACTGGAAAGAAAAATTAACGGGAGATATCGATGTTGTAAAATCTTCAAATTAAAAATGCAATCATGTTAGAATTAACACATAAAAATGTTCACAATTATTTTAAGATAAACGGTTATCATTTAAACGCTGATGATTTGTGTCGCGTAGCGTACAGCTACATCAAAGAAGGTGATAAAAACGAACAGGCTATCGGTGAGTTTTTGCTTGACTGGTTTGATGATAAGGAATACATCGAAATGAAAACGTCCGGTACAACGGGGCTTCCGAAATTAGTGCAATTACAAAAGCGCGCCATGATTCATTCGGCATTGTCTACAGGTGATTTCTTTGAGTTAGAACCGGGTAATAAAGCACTACTTTGCTTACCGGTACAATTTATTGCCGGTAAAATGATGCTGGTGCGAAGTTTAATTCTCGGGCTTGATTTAGATATTGTAGCGCCAACTACAGAACCTTTGGCTTTAAATTCAACAGTATATGATTTTGTAGCAATGGTTCCTTTGCAAGTTCAAAATTCTATTGAAGGGCTTAAAAATGTCAAAAAACTAATTGTTGGCGGAGCAAAAATGGATGCTGCCCTGGAGGAAAAAGTTCTTCCTCTGATCAAAACAAAAGTATATGAAACGTACGGAATGACCGAAACCATTACGCATATTGCGGCAAGAAGAGTAGGAGAGAACGTCTTTACGGTTTTACCAAATGTAACCATTGCACAGGACAATCGCGGTTGTCTGTCGATTACAGTTCCGTATATTTCTGATGAACCGGTTGTGACAAATGATCTGGTAGAAATAATAAGAGAAAATCAATTTATCTTTTTAGGAAGGATTGATAATGTGATTAATAGCGGAGGAGTAAAATTAATTCCAGAACAAATAGAAGCAAAGTTAGTCGATAAGATAAATGCAAGATTCTTCGCAACAGGAATTCCGGATTCTATTTTGGGCGAAAAATTAATTTTAGTTATTGAAGGTGAAAAACAAGATTTTGCTCCCGACTTTTTTGATGTTCTCGGAAAGTTTGAAAAACCAAAAGAAATTGTTTTTGTACCAAAATTCAAAGAAAACGAAAATGGTAAACTTTTGCGTAAACCAAGTTTAGAACATTGAAATTCCAATAAAAAGGTTTAAAATAAAGAATCCCAAATCCCAATCGTAAAATTGGAATTTGGGATTTTTAATATTGGGATTTAAACTTATACCGTTTTTCTTTCTAATAAAGCCATATAAAATCCGTCAAAACCAGATTCTGAAGCTAGTATTTTACGATCTTGAACAAATGTAAATTGTTTTCCGATTTCTGTTTTTAAGAATTTTTCAACCTGCTCCTGATTTTCAGATGGTAAAACAGAACAAGTTGCATAAACTAATTTTCCGCCTGGTTTTACAATTTTAGAATAGCTTTCTAAAACTTCTGCTTGTACTTTGCGAATGTTATCAATAAATTCAGGTTGTAATTTCCATTTGGCATCAGGATTTCTTTTTAAAACTCCTAAACCGCTGCAAGGTGCATCAATTAAAACTCTGTCTGCTTTTTCGTGTAATTTTTTGATCACCTTTGTGGTGTCAATAATACGATATTCAATGTTAAAAGCACCGTTTCTTTTGGCTCTTAGTTTTAATTGTTTCAATTTGCTTTCGTACAAATCCATTGCAATCAATTGCCCTTTATTTTCCATTAAAGAAGCAATATGCAATGTTTTTCCGCCTGCTCCTGCACAAGTATCAACAACACGCATTCCCGGTTTTACGTCAAGGTAGCCGGCAACCAATTGAGAGTTAGCATCCTGAACTTCAAACAAACCTTGTTTAAAAGCATCTGTCAAAAATACATTGGCTCTTTCTTTTAAAACCAAAGCTTCAGGCTGATCTTTTAAATATTCTGTTTCAATATTCAAATCCATCAGCGTATTTCTCAGACTTTCTTTTGTTCCTTTAAGGGTATTTGTTCTAAGGATAACTTTTGCAGGTTGGTTTTGAGCTGCAATTTCTTTTGCCCAGACTTTTTCGCCTAATTCTTTGGCTCCTAATTCATCCATCCAGTCCGGAATAGATTCTTTTAGGGCTCTGACTTTAGAAAGTTCGTCAAAACGTCCTTTTATTTTTCTTTCAGGAGTTCCTTCCAATTGTCTCCAGTCCGGAATTGGATATCCTCTTAAAACTGCCCAAACAGCAAACATTCTCCATAAATTATCTCTGTCAAAAGGTTCTTTAACTTCGGCAATTTCGGCGTATAATCTTTTCCAACGAACAATTTCGTATATCGTTTCAGCAACAAATTTCCTGTCAGAACTTCCCCAACGTTTGTCTTTTTTTAATGCTCTTGCTACCACTTTGTCTGCATATTCTCCTTCATTGAAGATAGCATTCAAAGAATCAATAGTAGTATAAACTAAATTTCTGTGTAATCTCATTTTAATTATTTGATTTGCAAAGGTACTATTAATTGATTGAAAGTTAAATTTTTAATTCTGATTGTTCTTTTTACTTTCATTCAAAAAGAAAAAAACACTCGATTAAGTTTAAAAGAGTGTTTTCTTGAATTTTTTTTGGAAAAACTT
>SEBM01000819.1 GCA_004296145.1 Flavobacterium sp. | reverse complement strand
TCATTGTTATGCGGAAATACTAGTAAATGACATTTTTAGTTTATAAATCATACGAAGAAGAAGGAGAATCCACAACTGAGAGCATAAATTATTCAATTTTGTCTAAAGGAGATCAAAGAATTACCATAAAAATGTATGCCACTGAGCAAAATAAAAAATTTATTAATAATTCAGGGGTAGATGTAGAAATTGGAAGCTATGATAATAAAATAAAATATTCAGACAAAGGAATAGATATTTTTCAATACTCTACAAAAAAGGATAAGGATGGAATATTTATAGCAGTAGGAAAAACTTTCTATGAAGAGAAAGTAACTTTTAACTTACCTGATGTACAATATCATAATATTGGTTGGAGCGAGAGTCAGGATTTGCACAAAATGAACTCAGCAGAATTGGAGAAAAAAGTTATAGGGTATTATCAGGAAATGCAGAACGCAATAAGGAATAAAGATTTAGATAAAATCGCTAAAATGTCTTACAAGAAACTCAGGGATCAGTTTGTATCCGAATATGCAACAAGAGAGGAGATACAAGAAGCATGGGATGAGATAGTAGAAGTAGTAAACATGGATAAAGAATTATTTACATTAAAAGATTATGAATTGGTTTTTTATGGAGATGGTAAATTAGTAGGATTGAGAAGTAAAAAGATGGATAAAAAATTCAGAGGAACTTCTGCTTTATTTATGAAAATTAAAAAAGATGGTCAAACACTGGGGACAGAGTTTTATCATTTACTTCATATTCCTAAAGGCAAAACAGAATTTGAAGTTTATTAAAATTAAAAAGTTCCTTTTGGGAACTTTTTAATTTTGGTTTGGAAAAACGGACTTAAAAATAGATCCTTTGTTAGCGATGAAGTATGAATGGAAAAAAGATCTTTTAGACTATATTTCTGATGAGGCTTTAAAAAATAAATTGAGCAAACTGTCTGAACAACGCAAAAAAGATTATGAAAAAGTACGTGACAAGGCAAAAGATACTTATGAAGATAAACTGAATAATGCTTCTTTTACCTTTTCTATAGAAGGAGGTATCAATGTAGAAACCAATGTAAAATTTAATTTTCTTACTAAAAGTTATTTGATAACACCTTTAGGAAAAAGCATTGGTAAAGATGAAAAAGGAAATCCTATAGTAAATTATATTAAATATAGTGCAGATAATTCCACTGCAAGTATCGCTTTTGGCCAATATATTAAAGGAGAAGTAGAGTTAAAGGCTAGATATGATGGAGTGTTGTTTAAATTTACCCCTCTGGAAACTAAATTTGATGGAGATTTGGAATTTAAAATTTCATCATCTTTTGGAATTGTTCAAAAATATGGAAAAGATGAAATTGGATTTTATGTGGAAAACCATTTATATTTTTCAGGAATTAAGGCAGAGATAACAACTAATTTGACTGTTAAAGTAGCTAATGGAAAATGGAAAATAAATAAGCCTAAACAAGATAAGCC
>SEBM01000818.1 GCA_004296145.1 Flavobacterium sp. | reverse complement strand
TTATAAATCTATTAACACTAGAAAACAAACTGCATCTCTATAAATGAATTAATTTTGTATAAATTAAAAATTTTCATGAAAAACACAATCTCAGCCTCAATATTAGAACTCGCTATTATTGCCCAGGATAGTAACGCATCAGAAACATTTCAAAAAACAAAAGACATCGCTCAACTAGCAGACAATCTTGATTATAAGCGATTTTGGCTGGCAGAACACCATAATATGGCGCATGTGGCAAGTACAGCAACAGTTGTATTAATAGGTTACATTGCCAGCCAGACACAAAACATTCGGGTAGGTTCTGGCGGAATTATGTTACCAAACCATTCTCCACTGATAGTAGCAGAACAATTCGGAACCTTAGAAACACTTTATCCAAACAGAATTGATTTAGGATTAGGCAGAGCGCCGGGAACCGATCAGCCAACAGCCGAAGCTATAAGAAAAGACTTCTTTGAGCAGGCACAGCGATTTCCTCAGAATGTAACCAAGCTTCAGGATTACTTCTCCGGAGAAAATGTACTAGCAAAAGTACGCGCATTTCCTGCCGAAGGCACAAAAGTTCCGATCTGGATTCTGGGTTCAAGTATGGACAGTGCAGCCCTTGCTGCTGCATACGGATTGCCATATGCATTCGCCGGACATTTTGCACCACGCCAAATGATTCAGGCATTCGAATTTTACAGAGAAAATTTTCAGGCATCAGATGTTTTAGACAAACCAAAAACAATGGCCTGTGTAAACATAATTGCAGCAGACACAAACGAAGAAGCCGAATTGCTGTCAACAAGTTTATATCAAATGTTTTTAAATCTAATCCGTAATGATCGTAAAGGTTTGCAGCCTCCAGTGCCATCCTTAGATGATATCATGAGCGAAGAAGAACGTTTTCATGTAAACCAAATGACAGCCTGTACATTTACAGGAAGTCCGAAACAACTCGCCGTCGATTTACAAAAATTTATAGATTACTCCAGAATAGACGAACTAATGGTAACAAGTCCTATATATAGTCATGAGGCAAAATTAAAAAGCATCCAACTGACAAAAGAAGTAATAGATTCCTTAAATCAGATACTATAATATATTAGGTATAATTTTGCTCCTTATATATAAGGAGAGAAAAAATGATATTCCAGCCCGGCAGTTTCAAAACCAGCCGGGTTTATTTTTGTATACCATATATAAGAATGAATTATGCGGCTGAGAGAAGTTTAATCATTTACTATGAATTACAATTTGGAGAAAAATAAGGAGCTGTTTCCCGCTATCCGTTACAATCTTTTGCTTTTTAAAGGAAAAAGCAAAAGGATTTCCACTTCTATCGGGGCTAGGGAGCAGTTTTCATAAGAAGATTTAAGAAATTAAGACTTTTAAAACAGTATAAAAAAACAAAAAAGCAGTGTTTTTGCTAAAAACTCCTCAAAAAGGCAACATAAAATTACACTAGAATTATATAAAAC
>SEBM01000817.1 GCA_004296145.1 Flavobacterium sp. | reverse complement strand
TTTTTACTCAGATAAGATGAAATTGAACAGATTAAGAGAAGAATGGGATGAATTGCCACAGAAAGGATTATTTCCTGATGAAATAAAATCCAGAATGTGGAGAAATATTTCGGCGGCTACAATAAACAGACGCAGAAATAATTACCGAAGAGCCATCGCGGCCTGCGCTGCACTTATAATCTCAATTGCAGGATATCAATTTTATTTCGGATTCAGACAAAAATCTGCTGAAATCGTTACACAGACATTTCCACAGGATATTCGCCTGCTTCGTTTGTCTGACGGAACCCGTGTATGGATAAACGAAAATACACAAATAGAATATCCTGAACATTTTGCTGCCAATGAGCGAATTGTAAAATTAAAAGGAGAAGCTTTTTTTGAAGTAGCAAGAGATACTACAAGACCTTTTATTATTAGTTCGGGAAATATAAAAACAACAGTTCTGGGAACTTCTTTTGATGTGAAAGCTTACGGAGATATCGCTGAAGTAAATGTGAGAACCGGAAAAGTAAAAGTAGAAAGTACTCAAAATGCTGTTTTTCTGGAAAGAGGTTATGCAGCCATATTTGTTCCGCATACTAAAACGGTTAAAAAACAGAAAACCAAAATTCTTGAACCGGAGTGGAAAAAAGCCCTTATTGATGTTGACGGTATGTCACTGGCTGCCGTTATTGACAGACTTAAAAGTGATCACAAATTTGAACTTCAATATACTAATGAGGATTTAAAATTACTTCAGGTAAAAGGAACCCTCGACACCAGACAAGGTATTCCCGAAATATTACAAACTATTGCATTTGCTTTAGAAGTTACTATAAAGCCAATGGGCAATGATACTTATTTAGTGAGCAAATAAGTTTCTGCAAATCCAACATTCCAATTATTCCATAAACAAAACCAAAACAAATTATTTACTTATGAATGATTATTTTAGGCAATTTCCTGTTGCCGTACAAATTCTTTTTTTTAGCATTTTTTTCGGTCTTACAAGTGCGTATGCCCAAACTGGGACTGTATCTGTAGATTTTAAAAATGCCTCTCCAAAAGAAATTTTCGAAAATTTAGAATCCAGAACTCCTTATCGTTTTATTTATCAAAAAGATATCGATTTTAGTAAACCGCTTATCAATCTAAAAAAAGATAATGTTTCTATTGATGATGTTTTAAACGAACTTCAAACGCTTACCAATTTAAATTTCAGAAGAAACAACACCAATATTGCTGTCAATAAAAAAGTGACATCGACAAAAAAATTGGGAAACGTTTCGGGAAAAGTAGTCGATAAAAACGGCCTTGCCTTACCGGGTGCCACTGTAAAAATTGTCGAAACGAATAGTGCCACAGTTTCTGATTTTGACGGAAATTATGAATTTAATTTAGAACTTGGAACTTATTCGCTTGAAG
Organism: Flavobacterium sp.; assembly: GCA_004296145.1. Classification (GTDB taxonomy): domain Bacteria; phylum Bacteroidota; class Bacteroidia; order Flavobacteriales; family Flavobacteriaceae; genus Flavobacterium. Next base: position 60 of record SEBM01000817.1, on the reverse strand, counting down.
TAAGTTTTGTATCCTTTCAGACGCAAAAAATTACCGACATAAAACTGACAGGAGCATCTG
>SEBM01000216.1 GCA_004296145.1 Flavobacterium sp. | reverse complement strand
TTAGCGAGCACAACAATCATCATTATTGGCATTTAAGAAGTATTCTTATGAGATTCTCATATTTTTCAAGCATTCTTAAAATATTCTTCGTTGTATTTTACGGAAGATGCCTGATACATTTGTTGCGTATGATTTCGGTAGCGACAACAAAATGACACTCAAAGTCTGCACAAAAATACAATAATTTTCAAGAAAAACCCATTGAAAACTTTTGAGAAATGAACATTAAATGATATTATACTTTTCGTCAACAATTGCATTCTTTTCTGAATGAGCAATAGTTATAAAAGAATATTTTTTAATCAGTTTGTCGTAAGTACTTTTTACTGTGTATGATGTATCTGTTTTAAACTGACTCTGTGCAGTAAAACCCTGAAACAACAACACTAAAATTACAACTACTTTTTGCATTTTTTAAACTTTTCTTTTAGTTAAGAAAGGAGCTTGGCGTAGTACCAAACTCCTTTTTAACTACTTCAAAAAACTAAAATATTATTACTAACAAAAACTCTTTTTAATATGCCGGATTTTGAGGAAAATCATCATTTCTGTTCAAATCCAATGCTGATTGAGGAATTGGTCTTAAAATTTTAAGGTTCCCGTTTTGTCCATTAAAAACATTTGCGTTTGTAATTTTAGGATTATATAAAACGGTTCTTTCAACCAATGTTCCTGTACGTTTTAAGTCAAACCAACGATGGTATTCTCCCAATAATTCTCTTCCTCTTTCGTCTAATATAGTATTGATATCTATCGTAGTTAATACCGGAATTGTCCCTGCAACTCCTCCTCCTGCTCTTCTTCTTACTTCGTTAAGGCGTGTTAATGCTGTTGATGGTACTCCGGCTTTAAAATAAGCTTCTGCGGCAATTAAATAAGTTTCTCCCAATCTCGCAATTATAAAGTCACGTGTACTGCTTCTGTTAGTTGCAGGTGTTACAGGTGTTGTATTGTAATTTGCACTTGTTGCACCACTGTAAGGTGCCAGAGGGTCATCGAATTTACGAACCGGAATTAGGTTATAATCTCCTCCTGATGGTGCAGATGAAGAATAAGTTCCCCAGTTATGATATCTAAATTTACTTGGATCCTGCATTCTTGCTGCATTTGCTGCTTTCCAATTATCTCTGTCAGTAACTGTAAACCATTTTGGTTCGTAGAAATCTGTAATTTTGAGAGCCGTTTTATCGGCTACATTATAAAAATCATAATACTTTCCGTAGATTTCAGTCATAAAAGTTCCTTCCCATCTTTTATCGCCTTTTTCATATAATGAAAGGGCATAGACAGTTGGACAAAGAGTGTAACTTCTGTTTGGATACGGGTTTCCTGCAGCAGATGGTCCTAAATAGGAACCAAACCAATAGTTTTGTGAACTTCCTAGTGCTGTATTACCTGTTGCATTTGAAGCGACTGAAAACTGTACTGAAAATATAGTTTCAGCATTCATTTCATTTGTTGGTTTTACCACGTTATCAAAACTTACATTTAATGCCTGACCATTGATAACTTCATCTGCCAAAGCGGCTGCTGTTGTAAAATCGGTTGGAGTTCCAAAAGTTTCGTATCCTTTTGTTAAGTATACTTTTGCCAGTAAATTTTGAACTGCTCTTTTATTAACGCGTCCTGTATAAGCCGCTGTACTAACTGCCGGGACAGCTTCGTTAAGATCTTTTAGAATTTGTGTGTACACTTCTTCCGCTGTATTTCTGCTAAAAGAAGTAACCGCAGTATTATAATTTTCTAAAACAATCGGAACACCTCCGTAAGTCTGAACTAAAAGAAAATACGCATTTGCTCTTAAAAATTTAAGTTCTCCTACTCTTGTACTTACAGTGCTTGTTTGTTCTGTTATTCCTGAATAATAAATTCCTTTATTTGCCTGTTGAATAGCCGTATAACATGTTCTGTACAATTGATCTACACCTGCAGATGACGATGATAAAGTTAGGTATTTACTCAATCCTTCCGGTTCCTGATTTCTACCTTCAGAATACATATCTGTTCCGGCTTCAAACAGCCACGGATCGCCTCCGTAAATATCTTTTAATGCAGCATAATTTGTGTTTACCAAAGACTCAAAACCTGGTCCGGTAAGGAAATATTGTTCTGCGGAGCCAAACGCACGATTATCTTCTTCTATAAAGTCTGAACAAGAAGTTAATGTCGTTACCAGTATTCCTATAAATATTATTATTTTTTTCATTTCTCTTAAATTAAAATTTTAAACTTACTCCCATTTGAACAGTCATTGTAGACACACGGTTAACTCCTAAAGCAGCAGTTGCCCACTCAGGATCATACCCTTCATAATCAGTAAACACAAACGGATTTAACACATTCACGTAAAAACGCATGCTTTTAAGTTTCAATTTATTTAATAAATCATTGTTTAGGCTGTAACCTAATGCAATGTTTTGAATTTTGACGAATGATGCGTCTTTGTAAAAAGCCACATTATTAGTATCATAATATACACCCGCACCACGTGGTAATGGATTTGTATTTGAATATTGAGCCGGAATACCTGCTCCGTTTGCAGGAACATACCAATCATCTAAATCTAATTTTTGACGTCCTCTGTCTGTAACATCAGCAAAATTATCGTGGAAACCACTAAATACTGTCATTCCCTGATTCGTGATCAATGACATTGATAAGTCAAATTGCTTTACTTTTAATGAAGTAGAAAAACTTCCTGACCATTTTGGATCATAATTTCCTAGAATAGCCCTGTCATTATTAGCATCAATTTTACCGTCATTATTTAAATCTTTTACTCTTGCTTCTCCCGGTTTCTGACCATAAGAAGCCGCCAGAGTTTTTTCGCTTTCCTGCCATACACCATCAAAAACATAATTATAGTAAGAGTGAATATTTTCACCGATAAATAAATTGTTTCCAACATCATCAACTTTATCCTGTCCGTAAATTGAAACTAATTCATTAACGTTTTTGGTAAAAGTAAAACTGGTTTCCCAAGTCACATTTTTAGTTTGAATGTTCTTTGTTACCAATGCAACCTCAATTCCTTTATTACTCACAGAACCAACGTTTGAAGTAATTGTAGGAACTCCCATTTCTAATGGTAAAGCTTGCTGAAATAATAAATCTTTAGATAATCTGTCATAAACATCAACACTACCAGAGATTCTGTTATTTACAAATCCGAAATCTAAACCTAAATTTACCTCTCTTGTTTTTTCCCAGCCTAATTCTGTATTTCCTAAACTAGCTGTTGTAAAGCCATTTGCAATTGTACCATTAAAATCATAATAAGTAGGCACTTTTAAAAGACTCAAACTTGAATAAGGAGAAACGTTATCATTTCCTGTATAACCAATACTTCCTCTTAGTTTAAAATTAGATACAAAAGAAAGACCTTTCATAAAAGATTCTTCATGCAGGTTCCATCCCACGGCAACAGACGGGAAAGCTGTCCATTTATTGCCATCAGCCAAAACTGATGATCCATCATAACGTACAGAAGCTGTCAATAAATAACGTCCGTTGAAAGTATAATTTAAACGGGCTGCATAAGATTCTAATGTATTTTTATAATATGGCGTATAAACGCCGGAAGGTATTAATGCTATGTTACCTGTAGGAGTTAAAGAATAAGTTGATTGCACTCCTGAACCAAGATTATAAAAACCTGTTTCAAAAGGATTTTCTCTTGATGAAGCAAAATAGGTTTCGTTAGTATTTGAATAAAAACTCTGAAGCCCTAAAAAGCTAAAAACATGTTTTTCTTTTAATGTATAATTGATATTAAACTGATTGTCCCAAGTATAATTAAAATTCTGAACATTGGTTACATCTCCAGACGGTAAGCTTTTATTTTTAAGTCCAAAATCTGTTTGAGCGCCAGAAGATCTTCCTTCTCTGGCATCCATTTTTCCTGCAGAAAATGTAGATTTAAATGATAACCAATTATTGACTTTATATTCCGCAAATACATTACCAATAGTAGTCCATCTGCTAATATCGTCTCTTGTATTGGCAATCTCTAAAAGTGGATTATAAGAACCCGTTTTATTAATTGCAAGTGTATTATTAGGATATCGCAATGTACCCGGTTGTTGTGCATAAGTACCTATTATTTCGTTACCGTCTGCGTCAATTGCCCAAGGTGATGTAAAAGGATTTTGTCTAAAAGCTTCCTGCATGGCAGTAGCACTTCCTAACTGTTCTTCTGTTTTAGAAATAGTAAGATTTACTCCAAATGAAATCTTATTGTTTACTTTATGATTTAATCCTGCCTTAAAATTATATTTATCGATACCTTCATTATCTATAACTCCGGTTTCTTTTTGTACACCCAGACCAATATTATAAGATAATCCATTATCTGCACGTCCAGAAACGTTTAAATAATTATTTTGAGTCATTCCGCCTTTAAGGACAGCATCCTGCCAATTAAAACTTTGGTTCTTTACAACTCTTTCAAATAAAACCGGATTAGTACCCGCCTGACCTACAGCAGTATTTAATTCAGTTTCGTCTATATCATTATAAGTCGGATTAGTAGCAGATATTGTGGTAGCCAAAAATGCAGACTGATGATAATACCACCACTTGTCAGGGCTCATTAATTTTGGTAATCTTACCGCTTGTTTATTTCCGTAAGAACTGTCATAACTAACGGTTACTCCAGCTTTAGCATTTGTTCCGCTTTTTGTAGTTACGATAATGACACCACTTCCTCCTCTTGATCCGTAAATTGCAGCTGAAGATGCATCTTTTAGTACATCCATTCTCGCAATATCCTGAGGATTTAGAAAGTCAATATTGTCTGTAGGTACACCGTCTACAACAAATAAGGGCTTAGAGCCATCTTTATTAATTGAGTTTGCTCCCCTGATAATAACATTAAATCCATCACCAATACGTCCGGAATTTGAAGTTACCTGAACCCCTGCGATACCTCCCTGAATAGCTTCCATTGGATTGGTAACGTTTCTTTCTGTTATTTTTGCAGCAGATAATGTATTAATTGCTCCTGTAAGATCAGTTTTCTTAGCAGTTCCGTATCCAACAACAACAACTTCGCTAAGAGAATTTGATTGTTCTGAAAGACTTACATTTACTTTAGATTTTCCGGCAACGCTAACTTCCTGCGTCTGAAAACTTAAATAGCTAATAACAAGGATTGCCTTATTATTAGTTACATTTATTTTGAAACTTCCTTCAAAGTCTGTCGAAGTTCCGTTTTTTGTTCCTTTTTCCTGAATGTTTACTCCCGGAAGCGATAATCCCGCGGCATCTGTAATTTTTCCTTCAACTACGCTCGACTGCGCATTTATTGTATTACACAACAGGAAATTAAGGAAAAATAAAAATACAAGATTGTATTTTATTTTTTTCTTTGGTAGTGGTTTAAAATTCATAGTTTGTTTAATGTGGTTTGGTTACTGATAGTTTTTAATTTTTAATAGATTCTACTTTTTTGTCATTGATATAGGTATTTATAAAGTTTATATTTTTTACGTTTTTTAATAAATAGAGAGAATCTACTTTTTGAATTTTTACATTTTTGAGTGTAATGTTTTCTACTGGTGATTCCTTGTATCCCTCTGCCCAAACACTGTATTTTCCACCGTATTTTACAGTTACATTTTCTAAGTTTATATTTCTGATTGTTGGTATAAAATTTCCCGTTTGAGAACCGTAAACATTATAGAACATGTTCAGTTTTAAAACACATTCTTTGACGGTACCAACTTCAAGATTCCTCACAAAAACATCTTCTATTATTCCGCCTCTTTTTGAATTTGTTTTGATACGGATGGCACGATCCAGATTGGGACTGTCCATCACGCAATTTTCTACAAAAACATTATTGACACCGGCAGAAATTTCGCTTCCGATCACAACTCCGCCATGTCCGTCTATCATTTTACAATTCTGAACAATGATATTTTTGCTTGGTATTGCCACTCTTCTTCCGTCTGCATCTCTACCTGATTTGATTGCTATACAATCATCGCCGGTATTAAAAGTGCAGTTTCTGATAATTATATTTTGAGAATATTCAGGATCGCAGCCATCATTATTAGGACCATGACTATTTACTGTCACTCCGTCAATAATCATATTATTTGATTTGATAGGATGCAAAATCCAAAAAGGAGCATTTATTACTTTAATATCTTTTATAAGGATTGTATTGCACTCAAAGAATTCGATAAAACTTGGACGCAGATAACGTCCTTCACCAAAAACTCTTTCTGAAACCGGAACACCTTTCTCGGCCATATCAATTAAGACTTCACGGTTTTGAGGATCATTTTGTGACGGAATCCCTTTTTTCCATCCATAACTTTTTCCACCTGACCAAATCCACCAGTTCGTAACATCGGCCTGACCGTTGAGAGTTCCTTTTCCGGTTATGGCAACATTTGTTTTTCCTTTTGCATAAATAAGAGGAGAATAATTCATGAGTTCCGTTCCTTCCCAGGAAGTATGAACCAAAGGATATTCTTTTGAATCTGTACTGAAAAGAATTTCAGCCTCATCTTCTAAATGTAGATTGACATTACTTTCTAAATGAATTGGTCCTGTTACATATTTTCCGTTTGGAACAATTACCATACCTCCGCCATTTTTTGCACATTCTTTTATTGCTTTATCAAAAACAACTGTATTTGAAGTTGTTCCATCAGCGACAGCGCCAAAATCTTTTATGTTATAAGTCTTATCAGAAAAGTGTGTTTGTGGAATGTTTTTTACTATTAATTCCATCTTTTTCCAGGAATCAGATTCAGAAACCGTTGAAAGCTGTTGAGAACATGACCAAAACAATAGTGTTATGAAACCAAAAATGGAAAAATATGGTAACGCTATTGACTTATTTGTAATCATTTATAAAGTATTTTTTTAGTTAAACACAATAAATACAACATTTCATGTAATCGATTACACGAAAGTAAAAAAATACTTTGATTGAGCAAAATTTATTTGGAAATAATTTATATATTTAATTTTTATTATGAATTATATTTACAC
>SEBM01000816.1 GCA_004296145.1 Flavobacterium sp. | reverse complement strand
CAGTTGTGCTAGATTGATATTGTAAATTTTTCCAACTAGGCCATATTTTTAAGAAATCCGATATTAAAATTCCTTTAGCCACAGTTAAATGAGCATTATTTGTATTGTAGTGCGGTGAGTAATTCTTTACCGGCCTTAATATTGGTTTGCAAAATTTTCTAATATATCTTACCAGTTTTGAAAATTCATTTTCCTCTTTCAATCTCACATAAAGCGTACAGGTAGACCCAGAAAAATAATTAAAACCAAAAAGATCTATTTGAAAGGGTGAAAAATTTGAGATATTCCTTTCAAAACATTGAATAAATCGTTTTTCATTTGATGTTGGCTGCAGTAGATTAAAAACGGTAAAATGAGCAGGAGAAGACGCCCATCCATATTCATCCTTACATATTTGTTTAAAAATTTTTAAATCAGATTTAACAGGCTCGTTTGGCTTTATTATAGCCAAATACTCATTATACATGTAATCTTCCATATCTAAATTTACCCATTTTATATTTGCGATAAAACACGTATATTTGATTATAAATTCACACGTATGACCACTAAGCTTACATTAACAATGGAAGATAGCGTTATTGACTCTGCGAAGAAATATGCACGTGAAAGAGGAAAGAGCCTTTCGGATATTGTAGAGAACTATCTAAAATCGATAGCTACACCTGATGATAACACAGAAATAATCTCTCCAAAAGTACTGAAAATGATGGGGGTAATTAAGTTACCTCAGGACTATGATTACAAACAAGATTTAAGAAATGCTTTGACAAAAAAATATAAGCTATAGAAATGAAGCAAATTTTTATGGATACTAATGTTGTCATTGATTTCTTGGCCGACAGACAACCTTTTTCTCTAGATGCCGCCAAGCTTTTTAATATGTCAATAGAAGGAAGAATTAAAATCCATATATCTGCTGTGTCATACAATAATATCTACTACGTTCTTCGCCAGTCGCTAACTAATAACGCAACGATAAAATTATTAGAAAATTTAGCAGATATAACTGATATTGCAGACGTTAGCAATCAGGTGATTCGGCAATCCTTGAAAGCAGATTTTAAAGACTATGAAGATGCAATACAGTATTATTCCGCATTGACGGTACCAAATATTGATTTTATTGTGACTCGTAATACTAAAGACTTTAAGAAAAGTAGCTTATCAGTTTTAACACCAACGGAGGCGATAGCTCTACTAAGTAGTGAGGTGTAGTGGAATCTTCAACTTTACCAATGTCTTATTGCCGCATGTTTTCCATCCTCCTTTCTACAGGACAATAAAATCAGCCTCAGCAAAAATAATTCACTTAGAATCAAGCAGATAATTTAAATATTTCGAAAATATTGGCGAAGCCTTTTGAAAAATAAAAATAATATATACCTTTGCAATCCTTCAAACGAAGAATCTTTTGAAGATATAGAGTGCGGGGTGGAGCAGTTGGTAGCTCGTCGGGCTCATAACCCGAAG
>SEBM01000815.1 GCA_004296145.1 Flavobacterium sp. | reverse complement strand
TAATTAATGTAATCTTAACCTTACAGGTAAGATTAGCCAGTGTAAAAATTTAGAAATTCGGACTTAAATCGTATTTCTTGTAGAATTTATCCAAAGCCTCAACCACTTCATCTTCAGTATCTACGATCTTAAATAAGTTCAAATCTTCAGGACTTACAGTTTGCATTTTTTCAACCAAAACTGTTTTTACCCAGTCGATCAGTCCAGACCAGAATTCAACACCAACCAAAATAATTGGGAATTTTCCAATTTTCTTCGTTTGGATCAAAGTTATTGCTTCAAACATTTCGTCAAGCGTTCCAAAACCTCCGGGCATTACAACAAATCCCTGAGAATATTTTACAAACATTACTTTTCTCACGAAGAAGTAATCAAAATTTAAGTTTTTATCGTGGTCAATATAAGGATTAAAGTGTTGTTCAAAAGGCAATTCAATATTAAGTCCAACCGAAGTTCCGCCTCCTAAATGTGCTCCTTTATTACCAGCTTCCATTATTCCGGGACCACCTCCTGTGATTACCCCATAACCGGCTTTACTAATTTTAAAAGCAATTTTTTCTGCCAATAAATAGTATTTATCGTCTGGTTTTGTTCTTGCCGATCCAAAAATCGACACACACGGACCAATACGTCCCATGCTTTCATATCCATTTACAAATTCAGCCATGATTTTAAAAATCGCCCAGCTGTCATTTGTTCTGATTTCATTCCACGTTTTTTGTTTCAAACGATCCTGGATTACTTTATCCTCATCGTTGTCAAAATCTTCTAATCTCATTTTTTGCGTATTATTAATTTATTTTTCAGGAGCTCGTTCCTGCTGTCCACTATATCTTTTGTGTCGAACCCCGCCACAAAAGGATGCCGTTCCCATCAGGGCTAGGGCATCAGTTTTCAATTGAAATTTGGTTTATAAAAAGAACAATTTCTTAATTAATACGTTTGCTCTTCAATTGATTTGGTAATGTTACTTTTAACTTTTCCGGTATGTTCTGTAGTCTTAGATTCTATAAGCATTATAGAACATTCTTCAACAGATGAAACCCTGTGATTTATGCCTTTTTTAACCACAAATAAATCACCTTTTTTCATTGTAAATGAAGGCTGGTTTTCAATTTCCATCAAAAGCTCACCATCAACAATGTAAAATAATTCATCTTCGTTTTCGTGATTATGCCACGGCACTTCCTGACCTTTTATTTTAGCCACCTTAATATATTGATCATTTACTTCATCAATAATTTTAGGTGAGAAATACAGGTCTACGTTACTGAATTTTTCTTTTAGATTCATAGATTTTATCTTAACCTTTTTCAAAACAAAGAAGCTTTGACAAAAAGGGCGTACTAAATTAGTGCTTTTTTTAAGAATTGTTATGAAAATCTATTTCGAACCTTACCAAGAAATCTGTTAAGAAAATGCACAAGAAATCAATTTGAAGGAAATTTTTTTATTCATATTGGACTGTCTAAGC
>SEBM01000814.1 GCA_004296145.1 Flavobacterium sp. | reverse complement strand
GCTTTTGAGATAACATAACGCAACATAATGAAACAACAATTTCCACTAAACAAATTTTCTTCAAAGAGTTTATCATTAAAATGAAAGAATTTGCTTTCGTATACTGAAAAAAAAAAGAGCAGGTAAAATATCCTTCCCGGATTTTTAAGTGCGGGTTTTTAGACTTTTCCGATAATGATGCGTATATTTGAGATTGTACAAAATAATGCAATCTATGAAGAAAATAGGATTTTTATCGTTTGGGCACTGGGACAATCATCCTTCCTATAAAGCTCGTACGGCTGCTGATACACTTCTTCAATCTATAGATCTGGCAGTTGCCGCAGAAGAAATGGGATTGGATGGTGCTTACTTTAGGGTGCATCATTTTGCAAGACAGCTGGCATCTCCTTTTCCTTTACTTTCGGCTATTGGAGCTAAAACGAATAAGATAGAGATTGGAACAGGTGTGATCGATATGCGCTATGAGAACCCATTATATATGGTGGAAGATGCAGGTGCTGCAGACTTAATCTCAGGTGGACGTTTACAATTAGGAATCAGCAGGGGATCGCCTGAACAAGTTATTGACGGTTGGCGTTCTTTTGGTTATGAACCACTTGAAGGTGAAACGGATGCTGATATGGGACGTAAAAAAGCTTTAGAATTTTTGGAAAGACTGAAAGGTGAGGGATTTGCGGAACCAAATCCGTTTCCGATGTTTCCAAATCCTCCCGGTTTATTACGTCTTGAGCCACATTCTGAAGGGTTACGGGACCGAATTTGGTGGGGAGCTGCATCAAATGCAACCGCAATATGGGCAGCCGAAAATGGAATGCATCTACAAAGTTCTACTCTTAAATATGACGAAAATGGTAAACCTTTCCATATACAACAAGCAGAACAAATTAGATTATATAAAGAAGCGTGGAAAAAAGCAGGGCATGAGAGGGAAGCCAGAGTTTCAGTAAGCCGTTCGATTTTTGCACTAATAAATGATCAGGACAGATATTACTTTGGCAATCAGGGCAGAGGCTCTGACAGTTTTGGCAATATAGAAAGTGACAAACGTGCAATATTTGGAAAAAGCTATGCTGCCGAGCCTGATAAGTTAATTGCAGAGCTGGCACAGGATGAAGCCATTCAGGAAGCTGATACACTATTACTGACTATACCCAATACGTTAGGCGTGGATTACAATGTTCATATACTGTCGGCAATACTTACACATATTGCTCCTGAACTAGGCTGGCGCTAAATTTTTACGTTTGTACAGATATTGTGATAAAAAAGACGTTATAATAAAATAAAAAAGCCAGAAATTTAGTTTCTGGCTTTTTTATATTTAGCATGTTTTGTATCCAAATGGGGACTTTTGTATTTTTTATAAATAGTAAGTAAAAATTAAAAAACTAAAAGAAAACTATTCAGGAAAAAGATTTTAACAGTCATTAAAATCTTTTTGTTTGAAGTTTTTGTGTTATACAATTTCCCTA
>SEBM01000813.1 GCA_004296145.1 Flavobacterium sp. | reverse complement strand
TGGTATTTTTTACCGCCCTCGCTGTCGCAAAGGTACACCGATTTGGTTTCGCTGCAAGCAATGTTGGTAAGAAGTAAAAGGATGAGGGATAGGGATTTCATTTGGGGGAGTATGTAAGCCTAATTTTCAATAAAATTTTTGATGTAATTTTCGGTTATATTACTAGCTTGTTCTCGAGGAATGAACTTGAAATTCTCGGATTTTAAGCCCATTTTAGTCATCCAGTCTTTCCAGTATACTTCTAAAATTTCAAAATCCTTTCCTTTCCCTTTTTTCCGTTCGTTTACTTCACAAATTAGAATTTGGGTGTTCGACAGATCCACGCTTACCGCAGGGATGTTAAGTTGTTTTAAATTAATAATTGATAAAATATTCCCAAAAGTAACCGCTGGATAAAGTACCTTTTCAAAACCGTAAATTTTTGTATCTGGCGATCTCCCTGTTGCTTCTAAATATCCATCAGTTACTATCAAAACCTTATTAAGGTAGTTATCAAACAATGTCGATTTTTTAAGTCTAGAATTCAAGTACCTACGTAAATAAAACACATAGTCAGCTCCAAGGGGTTTTGCCTTTGCAGAATCGTACATGGTATTTATTCCCTTTTCAAACTCCTTATTTTTTCCATCTGTAAAGTATAACAGGTTACTTTTTCCTTTATGAGTCGAAAGATCAAACTGAAGCTGATTTGCAACTTTGCCAAATTGTCCTTTTGCTTGGCTAATATCAGTTACATCTACAATAAATTTATCTTTTGAGTCTTGTTTAAGTTTGGAGACGTTAATAAAAGATTGCCAAATTGTTTTTAGCACAAGCTTATCGTTTCCAACCTGATCAGGATTATTAATATTATCATTGATTCGTCCAGATAAATCAGGAATGACAACTATATTTATGCTTGTTGGAGCAGGCGGTAGCCATCCCTGACAATATCTTAAATCGTCATCCGATAATTTGAAACTTGATAATTTTGACCGAGTTGCGTTTAAAAATTCTTCATCTTCAGATAATTCAGCTTTGTATTTATACCAAACTGTTTCAACATCCTTCTTATTATAGCTTGTTTCAAGCTCTTTAAGTGCTATGTTCTGAATAGAAGGTCTTGTGATGAGATAGACAAATATTCCGAAAAATGCGATTGCACCTGCAAGAATATATAGTGGTTTTTTATCTCTAAGCTTCTTGTTTTTTTTATGAGAGTTTTGCATTCTAATTATCTGAATTTGGATTTTCTATTTTTTGAATTAAGGTATTTAGCCATAAATTTTGCGAATTTATTGCCTCATTATTCAGTCGTAAAGCTAAATCACTATGAAAGTTGCTATTTGTATAATTTTGCCAGCCACCCATAAATTCTCCTACAGATGCTTTCAGTGAGGATAAGTTTACGGGAATAACACCATTTTCATATCCAATAATGTCCTTTGCTTTCTCTTCAATTTTATTTTCTAATGAAATGATATCACTTTCCGATTTATG
>SEBM01000215.1 GCA_004296145.1 Flavobacterium sp. | reverse complement strand
GGTGGTATTGGAAAGGCAGTATAAACATGGATAAAAAATTTCATGTTTGGATTTTTCAAAATTGAAAGCATTATCAAATTGAGGATAGGTTTTAAGCTTATTACCAGAAGTTATAACTTTGGCACAAAACTTTTCCCAAAGAATTTCACTATAAATTGAATTGTTTTTCATAGTTTAATGGGACATTAACCAAAGAAATCCGTCAGTTTAATTCTTTGGTTAATGCACAATGTAAATACCCACTGCTTGGTAAATGACCGCCCCAATCATTCGAGGGTTTACACCTCTAATACCTTACTCCACCCATGGCCAATCACTTTTTTATAAGTGTGACACTACACATTGAATATAAATATCCAACCTAACTGAAATGACTAATTGGCAAACTGACACCAACTCCCTCCTTCAGTACCTTTTGAAAGGTTTAGCTTTCAATCGAGTTTACCACAATGTGGCGAGGACTTGTTTAACAATAATCATGTTATGTCTACTATAAAGGAAATTACCTACACTATCCAAATTCTAATCTGTATTTCAATCAGTACGGAATCTGAAATTATAATTCACTTCCTACAAGGACTGGCATATTCTTTGCGAATAAAACAGTATTACAGTAAGTTAAACATTCAACCCCCCAAACTTCATTGAAGGCAAACACATTAATCAAATCAAATACCAAACATTTATTTTTGTCAAAATGTCTTGAGCAGAAATTGATTATAATATTTAAACCCAAAACCTGAATCTGAACCATTTAAATATCAGCCATACTGACAGTCAGGGGATTAATCGAAAAGGGTATTTGAACGAGTTTTCTGCATCAATTCTTCGGAATCAATAAGCTCACGAAATTTCGAGTAATCATTTTTGGATTTTATAATAAAAGGGTCTCTTAACATCTTTTCATTTTTAATTTCGGTAAACTTTCCTAACCCACGCTTCCCATTAATAACTAATTCTTTATTCGCCTCATATTCTAACGACTCGAAATCAGCATCAATAGGGTTAACTACAGCTATTGGTCTGTTCGTTTCGCAAAATGCACGAACGGCAAACCTGGTTCCACCGTTAATGGAACTTTGCACTACGATAACAGCACTTGATAATCCAGCTTGTATTCTACACGATTTTACAACGGTAAAAGTATCTTCTTTTTTGTCAGGAGGACATTCGCTAATAATCAAACCATTCGCCTCTATATTTTTTAAAGCATTGTTTAGATTGAACTTTGAAAGTGTTTTAGAGGTTTGAAAATTCAACCCACCTGCCATTACTCCAATAACACCTTTATTTAAACTCATATTATCTTTTATCGCTTCGCTATCAATGCCAACAGAGAGACCATTACAAATTTGAAATCCAGCATTACCATAATACTCACCTATTCTTTCTGCGATTTTTTTACCATTTTCGTTTGGCTCTCGAGTTCCAATTATAGCAATTGCCTTAGATTGAAACAGTTTTTTATTCCCTTTGTAATATATAATTGGAGGGGGATTTTTGATACCTTTTAAAAGAACAGGGTAATCAGGATCGATCAGAGTGAGGATTTCAATCCTTTCGTAATCGCATTTTTTTATAACTTGCTCAGCGAAGTGGAGCGAGTCATCGATGTCACTGTCGTTAAAACTTTTATTATTCACAAAGGCTGCATTCTTTAAGTCTGCAAAAATATTATTGCCAAATAAACTATCTCCATCTAGCGACTTTTTCACCATCACTGCTCCAATCCCCTTTAAATTTGAGAAAGCAATCAATCGCAAAAGTTTTTCATCGTAATCCATATTTTTAACTAATGTTTATAATTTTACCGCAACCATTTCCTCCATATATTGATGATACACAAGAGTAAAACTTTTTACCATCGCTTTTCTTAATTTTTATTTTTAATGGTTTGCCACAATCGGGGCATCCCTTACTGTCAATATGAGAGGTCAAATAAAATAAAGCTACGAATAAGATATTTTTCACCCCAACTTTCTCTAGTTGAGTGCAAATTTCATGTGCCGTGGCGGAAGAAGTAAATTGATCATCGATAACTATTATATTTTTATCTTTAAGATCCACTGATGTATTAATCTTTAAATATTTACCAATGAATTCTCGCCTAGTTTTATAATTGGGATTATTTCTCAAACTACCTACGACACTGTCAGACCATTCGAATATTTTAACTTTTTTTATTTTACATTCAACTAGATCAAAAATTTCTTTCATTTTATTTGGCGGACTAGTTGTTCTTTTATCTGAAACATAGGTTAAAAAGTCCCAATGATGGTCACTAGAATTACATGCAGTGTTAAGGTAATTTGAGCAAGCCCTCGCCAATTTAGCTAAAAATTCAGGGGTTCTCGCGATATTGTCAATTTGTTTATACATATCGGCTCTTGCAAAAGGATCACACTCACCGTCCTCTTGTCTAGCTAAACATCTAAAAGCCCAAAAACCTTGACTGCGCATTGTATAATGAAATTTAACTGCTTTATCTGTATCAACTCCATGAAATATAGCCTCCAAGGTCAAAAGATTTTGGAGGGGATTTTTTAAAATTTCTGCAACTTTATAAAACGTGTTTGCATAATAGGTTGCTCCAGCTTTTTTATATTTCCAGTCTTGACCTAATCCATCCCGAACATCAACTTTATCTATTTTGTAAAATTGTGTTAAAATTGTTCTGATGCCAAGTTTCCTTCCTAATTCAATATCAAGCCAACTATCTCCTATGAGCATACAAGAATTTTTATCGTCAAACAGCCTTATTAACTCTGCATCGGAATTTATGGAATGCAAAATTTTTTCAACATTGGGCTTATCACACAAACTAATTGCAGGAATATTAAAAATCTCTTTTGCTATTTTATCTACATACTTTGTGTGGCTATCAGAAACAATAACCAGTTTCTGACCTTGCGACAATAAATCTTTAATAAATTGAATTGCTCCATCAATTAAAGGCACTTTGAGAACATCTAATTGTTCAACGCCATCTTTAAACGGTTTATAAATTGTCGAAGCAGTATTTGTGAGAGTTCCATCAAGATCAATGAAAATAAGCATTACATTTAGTTTATAACACAACAAGCAAGCTTAATAGACCAAATTTCAAATTATTGAATCGATTCATAAAAAATTGCATTGAGGGTTGAGTTAGCGTTAAATTTTCTGAAAACTAGTTATTTTGTTCCTAATAACCAAAACACCGTAAGTAATTATTGAAATTTATTAAGCATAGCTCGAAGTAATGTGTCATTGATCTGCAAATGCAATCAGAAGATACAATTATTAAATTTGGATATCTTAATACAAGGGGAGCAAAATCGAATACAAGACAATTATCATCCAAAGCTCTCTATTGAAAACCTATGATATAAAAAAAGGGCTACTAAACTGTAACCCTCTATTAATTAGCAAGATATAAGACATTAAAATGTCTCTCTGGCGGAACGGACGGGACTCGAACCCGCGACCTCCTGCGTGACAGGCAGGCATTCTAACCAGCTGAACTACCGCTCCTTTTGTTCTCTTTCGAGATTGCAAATATAACTACTAAATTCGCTTTATTGTTATCAAAAGTCAGATTTTAGACTTACTATAGCTAAACCTCTGAATTTCAAACACTATAAATTACAACTCAGTATTTACTATTCGCATAAAATTAAGACATCTCTTATCATTGGATACTTTCTTAATAACTGAGGGCAGTTGATTTTTATTTTTTAATTTGCGGCACAAACCTTTTTGAAAATGGAAACAAAATATGGCAGGAGAATTAAGGCCGCAAGAAAGCATAGGGAGATTACTCAAGAAGAGTTAGCAATTAAAGTAGGAATTAAGCAATCTGCCTTATCATATATTGAAACAGGAAGAAATAATACAGATGATGAAACAGCCTTAAAAATCGCCCAAATTTTAAATGTTTCTCTGGAATGGATTAAAGGAGAATCAAATGAGAGTGACATTCCTTTAGAAGATTATCCTATCACTGTTAAATACAAAGACACAGACAGTTTTTCAGAAAGATTTTTAGAGGTGTTTGCCACTTTAAAAGCAAAAGGAAAATTCAAAAATGATGCTGATTTTGCCGATAAAAATAATATTTCTCGAGCTTCACTTTCACTTGCTCTTTCAGGAAAAACTAAAATAAATTTGGAATGGGTTTCAGGATTACAAAAGTACGGTGCAAATACAGAATATATCTATTACGGCAAGGGATCTATTATTTTAAATGATTCATTAAATGAGGATGAAATGATCAGAATTATAGGCAACATGAGAAATGAACTCGATGCATTGGAAGAATATATTTTAAAAAAGAAGGTTTAACAGCACTACATCTTTAGCTATTACACTACCTTAAGACATGCCATTCTTAGATATGATGAAATTGTAAAGCTCACCCATTAATTCTACCAGTCTGCTACTTTCAGATAATTCTTTCCATATAATAGTTTGATTATTTATAGACGAATGGACAAATTTGGCTAGCCTATTCTTATAATCAGATCTTAGAGTTCCGCCTCCATTTTTAGCGGAAAACTGGCGCCGCTTATTCTTTGTGATTAAAAATTTATCTGTTAAAAATTCTCCTAATTTAACATCATTTTTCCAGGACAAAAATACTTCTTCAACTTCTTGAACGTTGCATTTCACATCTATAACAAGCCATTTTTTAATTATTGATTTAGGTAATAGATTTTCAATCTCTGGCAACTCTGTCTTAAAATATTTAAAGTTTTTTCTTTTGATGTTTTCAAATTTCTCATGTCTTTCTTCCTTGTTAAAATCTGAATCGGCTAATAAAAATATATTCGCATTCAAAAAGTATGCTTGTATTTTATCATCAACTTTAGCATCAGAAAGTAAATAATCAAAATTATAATGAACTATGTTGTTTCCAGCGTACTCAACAAATGCATAATTTAATCCCTCAATTAAGGAGCTAGGGCTTTTAATAGCTGCAATGTACGCTTCCAAAAAACCGCGAAGGTATACTCTATCAGTTATACCTTCAACCCAAATTGTGCAATTACTAATTAATACCGATGTATTAAAAACGCCCAACATTTCAAGAATCTCATATTCATTTCCGTTAATCGTTTGAATATTTGATGAATCCTTATCTTTCCTACTGAAAATTAGAATTTCAGTCTTTTCGCTGTCAAGCATCGATTCAGTCAAGATGTGATTAGAGTGCGTATTAATAAAAAACTTTAGCTTTTTATTCAGAATTGTTTCGTTCTTAGATATTGCTTTAATAAAAATGTTCTGATAAGCAGGATGTAAATGATTTTCTGGTTCATCAATGAAAACCCAGGCTCCATTAGAGGCGGTGAAGATGGGAAAAAGTAAGTTGATCACAGCTTGAATCCCGTCTCCAAGATCATGGATTGAGACATCATCAAGATCATCACCAATACTAATGGTGATATGCTTTCCAGCCATATTACTAGTCTTTTCCGCTACTATATCAACAGATCGGGATTGAAAGAAAACTTCACTTAAAAAATCTTCAAAAGCAGTAAAGTCTTTCCTTTTTTGTTTTCTACCATTTCTTGCCAGCTCAATTTTATTATACAAGTCGAGTCCTGTTTCGATTGACAGTTTATTTATATCGGCTAATTTATATTGGCTTTTTATAGTTTGTGCAAATATATCCGATTGCGCTCCCTCGAGCATCCTAGCAGTTCTAAGCACTGGAATATAAACTTTATCAGCTTTCATTTCTTCAAAACTCAATTGACTCAGCATCGTTAAATAGTCTTTTACTTTTACGATTGTTCTGAGCTTGAGGTCAAAATGTAACACATTATTTGAGGAATCAAATGCAGGAATATTATAATTAAGATTGTCGACAATATTTCGTGTAGCATTTGGGAAAACATTAAGCCCCTTACTCTTTTCAATTATTTTATATACTACGGAAAGCTGGTTTATTAATGGAAGAAGTAAATCAATCGTTTTTATCATTCGTTGAAAGTCTGCAAGCAATGCTACGTTTTTTAGTGAGTCATTTATATCCCTTATATGCTCAATTATCTTTGATAGTGTAATCGAATTATTTGAAGACTGAAAGGCTGAAAAGTAGCTGTTTAGATCTTGAGAGATTTTGTTTTGTTCTGGAACACCGCTAAAGCTAACTTGCAAGAGAATTTGATCTCGTATGCCCTCAACTGCATTTAGAGGCTCAAAAATTTTTTGGCTCTTAAAATAAAGTTTATTCAAGTTAAATTCGCTTTTTAGACTAACTAAAAAATCCTGCTTAATTAAATGACGAATGAACCTGCTTTTTCTTGTATTATTAGCTCCTATAATGATATTTATATCTTTAATTTGATTGAGGAATACAACAGGCAAGTTTTCTTGAAAAAATTCGCTTGTAGTAATTTGGTTTTCGAGTCTAAGAAAGTTCATGAGTGGCATATCCAGATTTCATGCAATTTAGATTTTCTCACCAAATAATGCTAATTCAAATGTGATCTGAAAAGTAGACCCTTGTCATTTTTCTCTGATTATTAAACAAGTAATTGCATTTGTAAATAACATATACTTAGAAGACCTTACAGGACTCACACAAAACTGATGCTATAATCTGACTATCAAACACTTGAGTTACTAAATATTGTGTCAGGGAGCAAAAATGAGAATATTTATACATTTCAAATCAATTGAAGAATCTACCTAACTAACTAAAGAATATTCAGTTAAATGTTTAAAACGCAATTAGGGGTACACGGTTAAAAACTTTGAGTTTCCCAACCCCCATCTGTTTGCATAATATAGTTACTATTCGTTTATCGGATAGCAATATAGTTTCTACCTAATCATTTTACAACCAGGATCTTACAGCTATTAAAAACAATAGGTCTAGTTGATATTTCACACAAAATTGTGATATTATGTCGTGGAGAGAATACAACGGGGTGATTTACTTCCCCGAAACCTTTGCATTTAAGCTTAATTAGTTTCAGTTGTAAGTATTAAAAGAGAGTTTTGAAATGAAATCAATAACGTTTGATCCACTCTCTTACTGGAATACATCAGATTGAATTTGTAAT